>NZ_JBYIRL010000003.1:0-278545 GCF_057708125.1 Actinacidiphila sp. bgisy145 | reverse complement strand
CGTGTAGACGGGGTAGCTGAACGCGTTCTCGGTCACGTTCGAGACGCGAGAGGACCAGCCCGCCTCGCCGTTCTGGTACCAGAGCGGGATCACCGGCATGTCGGTGAAGAGCAGCTTCTCGGCCTGCTGGTAGAGCTGCGTGGCCTTGGTGGTGTCCGGCTCGGCGTTCGCCTGCTTGATCAGCGCGTCGAACTTCGGGTTGCTGTAGTGCGAGTCGTTCGAGCTGCCGTTGGTCGCGTACAGCGGCGTCAGGAAGTCGTCGATCAGCGGGTAGTCCATCTGCCAGCCGGACCGGAACGGGTTGGTCATCTCACCCTTGGTGATCTGGTTCCGGAAGTCGGCGAAGGTGCCGGTGGGGGCGCCCACGCACGCCTTGTTGTCGCCCAGCACGTTGTTGATGCTGTTGCAGACCGCGTCCACCCACTGCTTGTGCGAGCCGGAGTCGGCGTTGTAGCCGATCGTCATGTGGCCACCGGGGATGCCGCCGCCGGCCTTGATCAGCTCGCGCGCCTTGGCCGGGTTGTACGTCACCGCGTCGCCCGCGATGGTCGCGCTGTAGCCGCCGGCCGCGCCGAGCACGGGCGAGGTGAGGTCGCCGGCCGGGGTGCGGGTGCCCTGGAAGATCTTCTGGGTGATGGTCTTGCGGTCGATCGCCATCGACAGGCCGAGCCGAACCTTCTCCATGCCCGCCTTGCTCCAGGACTTCTGGTTCAGCGGGAAGGAGACGGTCTGGATGATGCCGGCCGGCTGGTTGAGGTAGCGGCCGTCCAGGTCGGACTTGGCGTGCGTGAGCTGCTCGGCCGGGATGTCGTCCAGCACGTCCAGGTTGCCGGCCTGGAGGTCGGCGTAGGCGGTGTTGGAGTCGGTGTAGACCTTGAGCAGCACGCCCTTGTTCTTCGGCTTGCTCGGGCCGGTGTAGTACGGGTTCGGGACCAGCTTCATGCTGGAGCCCTTGCTGTACGACACGACCTTGTACGGGCCGTCGCCGACCGGCTTGTTCAGGTACCCGGCGTGGTCGGTGAAGAACGACTTCGGCAGCGGCGCGAACGCCTTGTAGCCGAGCCGGTCCGGCCAGGTGGAGAACTTCTGGGTGAGCTTGACGGTGAAGGTGGAGCCGTCGACGACCTTCAGGCCGGACATGGTCTTCGCCGTCGGGGAGCCGCTGGCCGGGTGGACCTGGTCGTAGCCGTCGATGTCCTCGAAGAAGTACGCGTTGAGCTGCTTGTTGGTGAGCAGCGCGCCGTAGTTCCAGGCGTCGACGAAGGAGCTGGCGGTCACCGCGGTGCCGTCGGAGAACTTCAGGCCCGGCTTGAGCTTGATGGTGAAGTTCTGCTGGTCGGTGGTGGTGATCGACTGGGCCGCCTCGAGGTTGGCCTTCCCGGTCTTCGGGTCGTACTCCTTGAGGTCCATGAAGATCATGTCCAGGACCTTGCCGCCCTGCACCTCGTTGGTGTTCGCCGGCTCCAGCGGGTTCTGGGGGTCGCCCCACCAGGCGCGGACGATCCCGTCGTCGGAACCGCCGGCGTTGTCCGTGCTGCCGGAACCGCAGGCGGTCGCGGCCAGCGCCACCACTGCCGCTCCTACGACCCACTTGGCGCTCTTGGCACCGCGCATGGGTATGCCTCCTCAGGAGTCACTGTCGATACGTGTGTCGATGTACGGAGGCCGAACGCCTCTGACACCCCTGACAGCGACTGCGGCCTACCGCGCCCGAGAGTCGGCGGTGTGACCGCGCGTGACCCATTGACCCGAGCTCAACCCGATCCACTATCCGTCACGGTGGACGGCCTCGGAGCAGCCCTGGTCACGCCCAGATCACGACGCCAGGCATATGTCATCCTGAAATCCGGACAATCTGGAACGTATACAGACACCAACAAAACGGGAAATGTGAATTAACTAACGGACGGATGTGTCCGATATCCGGACGCGCGACAGCGGCCGCCGGTCACTGACCGGACAGCCGCTCGGGCCGGCGGCACCGCCGCCGGACATGCCGGAGGGGCGCCGGGCATCGCGCCCAGCGCCCCTCCGGTGGACGTGGCTACCGCTTGGCGCGGGCGGCCGCCCGGCCGCGCTCCTTCTGGTCCAGGACGACCTTGCGGATGCGCACGGTCTCCGGGGTGACCTCGATGCACTCGTCGTCGCGGCAGAACTCCAGCGACTGCTCCAGCGACAGCTTCCGCGGCGGCACGATCGACTCGGTCACGTCCGCGGTGGACGACCGCATGTTGGTGAGCTTCTTCTCCTTGGTGATGTTCACGTCCATGTCGTCGGCGCGGGAGTTCTCGCCGACGATCATGCCCTCGTAGACCTCCGTGGTCGGCTCGCAGAACAGCACGCCGCGCTCCTGGAGGTTGGTCATCGCGAACGGCGTCACGACACCGGCGCGGTCCGCGACCAGCGAGCCGTTGTTGCGGGTGCGCAGCTCGCCGAACCACGGCTCGTGGCCCTCGAAGATGGAGTGCGCGATGCCGGTGCCGCGGGTCTGGGTGAGGAACTCCGTCCGGAATCCGATCAGGCCGCGGGACGGCACGATCCACTCCATCCTGATCCAGCCCGAGCCGTGGTTGGTCATCGTCTCCATCCGGCCCTTGCGGGTCGCCATCAGCTGGGTGATCGCGCCCAGGTGCTCCTCCGGCGAGTCGATGGTCATCCGCTCGATCGGCTCGTGCAGCTTGCCGTCGATCTCCCGGGTGACCACCTCGGGCTTGCCGACGGTCAGCTCGAAGCCCTCCCGGCGCATCGTCTCGACCAGGATCGCCAGCGCCAGCTCACCGCGGCCCTGCACCTCCCAGGCGTCCGGGCGCTCGGTCGGCAGCACCCGCAGCGAGACGTTGCCGACCAGCTCGCGCTCCAGCCGGTCCTTCACCAGGCGGGCGGTCACCTTGTGGCCCTTGCCGCCCTTGCCGACCAGCGGCGAGGTGTTGGTGCCGATCGTCATCGAGATGGCCGGCTCGTCCACCGTGATCAGCGGCAGCGCGATCGGGTTCTCCGGGTCGGCGAGCGTCTCGCCGATCATGATGTCGGGGATGCCCGCCACCGCGCAGATGTCACCGGGGCCGGCGGACTCCGCGGGCTTGCGGGTCAGCGCCTCGGTCATCAGCAGCTCGGTGATGCGGACGTTGGAGACGGTGCCGTCCCGCTTGATCCACGCGACCGTCTGCCCCTTCTCCAGGTGCCCCTGCTCGACCCGCAGCAGCGCGATCCGGCCGAGGAAGTTGTCCGCGTCGAGGTTGGTGACGTGGGCCTGGAGCGGCGCGTCCTCGTCGTACGTCGGCGCGGGGACGGTGGACAGGATGGTCGAGAAGAACGGCTCCAGGCTGTCGCTGTCGGCCGGCACCGTGCCGTTCTCCGGCTTGGTGAGCGAGGCGATGCCGTCCCGCGCACACGCGTAGACGATCGGGAACTCGATCTGGTCCTCGTCCGCGTCCAGGTCCAGGAACAGGTCGTACGTCTCGTTGACGACCTCGTCGATCCGGGAGTCGGGGCGGTCGGTCTTGTTGATGCACAGGATCACCGGCAGCCGTGCCGACAGTGCCTTGCGCAGCACGAAGCGGGTCTGCGGCAGCGGGCCCTCGGAGGCGTCCACCAGCAGCACCACCGCGTCGACCATGGACAGGCCGCGCTCGACCTCGCCGCCGAAGTCGGCGTGGCCGGGGGTGTCGATGATGTTGATCGTGACCGGGTCTCCGCCGTCCTTCGGGTGGTACCTGACGGCGGTGTTCTTCGCGAGAATGGTGATGCCCTTCTCGCGCTCCAGGTCGTTGGAGTCCATCATCCGGTCGTCCAGATGCTGGTGCGCGGCGAACGCGCCCGCCTGCTTCAGCATGGCGTCCACCAGGGTCGTCTTCCCGTGGTCGACGTGGGCGACGATGGCGACGTTACGGATGTCGTGGCGCGTGGACATGACTGCGGCGCTTCTCCCGGGATCGTGGATGGCGTCGCGCCTTCTCCTTCAACGCGAATCGCCCGCCGGGCAGGGTCACGCCACGGCCTCACCCTATGGTAGGCGAGCCACGGGGTACCCGAGCGACTGCGGCCCCCTCCGGGTGGGCACGGAGGGGGCCGAGCGAATACAGGGGCGCGGGGAACTGCGCGACAAGCCACCCACCGGGGGTGGTCCCGGAACCGACAGGACCACCCGAGCCGGAGGGTCCCGTTACCTGCGGAACCCGATGTTCTGGTACGCCGGCGTCTCGAAGCCGAAGGCCCCCGCGTTGGCCACGTCGGTCCGCAGCGCGACGACCTCGGGACGCTGGTAGAGCGGGATCGACGCCGCGGCCGCCCAGATCCGCTCGTCGGCCTGGTCCGTCAGGCTCCGCGCCTGCTTCGCGTCGAGCTCCGTGCCGGCCCGCGCCATGAGCTGGTCGATCTGGTCGGTGCCGACCCGCGTGTAGTTCTCGGCGACCGCCAGCGACCCGTCCGGCGCGGGCACCGGCTTCGCGAAGATCGGCGTGTCGTCGGTCGCCGGGAACGCGGTGCCCGGCCACGAGTACAGCGCCAGGTCGAAGTCGCCGGACGCGACGTGGTCCTGGAAGTAGCTGTCCTCCGCCACCTTGCTGATCTCCGTGCGGATGCCGATCCGCGAGAGCATCCGCGCGATCTGCCCGCCGACCTGGTCCAGCGTCGGCGAGTCCGCCGGCAGCACGAACCGCATCGTCAGGTCCTTGCCGTCCTTCGTCGCCGCCCGCGCCGGCTCCACCACGGTCAGCGCGCCGGACGCGGTGACCCGGCCCGACCCGGCCGGCCCGGCCGCCTTCTCCCCGGTCTTCCCGGCGGCCGGCTGCCGCCAGCCGGCGTCCGCGAGCAGCGCCGCGGCCTGCTCGGTGTCGGCCTTGCCGAGCGCCGAACTGTGGTCGACGTAACCCTCCTGCGAGGGCAGCACCAGGTGGTTGCCGAGCGGCTCGGCGGTCAGCCCGACCGGCGTGAGGACGGTCGCCGCGATCTTCTTCCGGTCGATCGCGCGGGCCACCGCGTGCCGCACCTTCTCGTCGGCGAGCGGGCCGGAGCTGCCGTTCAGCGCGAGCTGCGCATAGGCGGCGTCCGGCGCGGTGCGCACCCCGACGCCCGTGGTGCGCTTGGCCGCGGCCAGCTCGTCCGGGTCGATCTCGGCGACGTCCAGCTTGCCCGCGGCCATCTGCGCCGGGCGCTTGTCGCGCGGCACCGCGGTCAGCACGATCTTGTCGAGCTTGGCCCGCGCGCCCCACCAATGGTCGTTGCGGGCGAGGGTGACGGTCCCGGCGTCGGTGTCCTCCGCTTTCACCGTGAACGGCCCGGCGGACACCGGCAGCGAGGTGCGCACGCCGTCGTTGAAGGCGTCCGTGCTGCCGGTCACCGACTTCGGGTACAGCGGCGCGAACAGCGAGCGCCAGTCGGCGTAGGGCGTGGCGAAGGTGACCTTGACCTGGTGCGCGTCGGCGCCGCGGCTGATCGCGGAGATCCGGTCGTAGCCGGCGTTGCGGGCGGTCCAGAACGCGCTGTTCTTCCCGCCGAGCGCCTTCCACTGCGCGACGAAGTCGTCGGCGCCGACGGCCCGGCCGTCGCTCCACTTCGCCCGCGGGTTGAGGTCGTAGGTGACGACCTGGCGCGGGTCCTGGGCGGTGACGCTCGCGGCGGTGGCGTAGTCGGTGTCGAGCCGCGGGGTGCCGTGGGCGTCCAGCCGGAACATCGCGGGCAGGGTCGCGCCGGTGACGGTGGTGGTGCCGGCGTCCGCGTCGGACTGGTAGGCGTTGAGGGTCTTCGGCATCGCGTCGACGGCCCAGGTCAGGGTGCCGCCGTCGCGCACCCCGGCGCGGGAGACGGCGGCCACGTCGGTCCCGGCGGTGCCGGCCGCCTTGGTCCCGGACGAGGAGCAGGCGGTCAGCGCGGTGGCGCCGGCCGCCACCGCCACGGCGACGCACACCGTGGTCGACACGGCACGGCGGCGCCGCCGAGGAGGGGCCGGCGGTACGGCGGTCGGTTGCGCGCTGCGGTTCATGGGCTCGGACACCTCCGCGGCCCGGCAGGCGCCGCTCTACGGCGCACGACCGGGACGTCATCGATCGGCCTGAAGCACGGGACGGGGGCAGCGGGGGCTCCGCCCTCGCTGCAAGAAGAGCTGTGCCCGCTGCGGCCCGGGACACGACGCACCTGCGCCCGGGGTCCACCCGGACGGCTCAGAAACCGCCGCCGACCGCCGTACGGGCGGGCCGTGCGGGTCCGGCCGGTTCCGGGCCCGGTCCGTGCAGCGGTCTTCACAAGAGCCGGTGTGACACGCGACACTCGCAGCGCTGCTTCGCACCTTCGCACCTTCGCAGCTCCGTAACTTCGCACGGCGACCGATGGCGAGGGCACCCATGTCCCTGCACGACGACCTGACTTCGGTCCAGCGGCGGCTGGACGACCTGATGCGCTGCGTGGGCCGGCTCGACGAGCACGCCGGCGAGACCCTGGACATGCGCCGGGTGCGGTCGGCCGCCGACCACCTGCGGGAGAGCCTGACCCTGCTGCGGGAGTCGGTCCCGGCGGCCGCCCGGCACCGCGTGCCCGAGGTCGTACCGGTGCCGGACGCGCCCTACGACCGCGGGCTGTGGGCCGACGCCGAGGACGAGGGGCTCGGCTCCCCGCACCGGCACGCGCCCTGAGCGGCGCCCCCGCCGACCGGTCCCTGCCCCGGCGGTCCCGGCGTACGACGCCGGCGCCGCGCCGCGCGGCCTCATCCCGGCCCCGACCCGCCGCCCCGCCCGGCGGGTGCGTTCCCCGCCCTCCACCGCGGAGTGACCCTTGTCGACCGGAACCGCACCGAACTCCCCCACCACCCCGCCCTCCCCCGCGCGCACCGCCCGCGGCGTCGGCAGCCCCGGCCGCGCGGCCATCTCCGCGCCGCACCTGAGAACCGACCGCTGGTGGCTGCCGCCGCTGGTCAGCGCGCTCGGGCTGGCCGCGTTCGTCGGCTACTCGACCTGGCGGGCGTTCGCCGGCGCGCACTACTACGCGGCGCCGTACGTGTCGCCGTTCTACTCGCCCTGCCTCGCCTCGAACTGCACCGACATGAACGGCGGCGCCGACTGGCACCTGTTCGGGAACTGGTGGGGGCTGTCGCCCGCGCTGCTGGTGCTGGTCTTCCCGCTGGGCTTCCGGCTGACCTGCTACTACTACCGCAAGACGTACTACCGCTCGTTCTGGCTGTCGCCGCCGGCCTGCGCGGTGGCCGAGCCGCACGCGTCGTACAGCGGGGAGACCCGGCTGCCGCTGATCCTGCAGAACGTCCACCGCTACTTCTTCTACCTGGCCGTGGTGGTCGCGGGCATCCTCAGCTACGACACGGTGCTCGCCTTCCGCGACCGGCACGGCCACTGGGGCCACGCGGGCCTGGGCACCCTGGTGCTGCTGGTGAACATCGCGCTGATCTGGGCGTACACCCTGTCCTGCCACTCCTGCCGGCACATCATCGGCGGCAAGCTGCGGCACTTCTCCGCCCACCCGGTGCGCTACCGGCTGTGGGGCTGGGTCGGGGTGCTCAACGGCCGCCACATGCTGCTCGCCTGGTCCTCGCTGGTCAGCGTCGGCGTCGCGGACCTGTACGTGTACCTGGTGTCCAGCGGCGTCTTCGACGATCCGAGGTTCTTCTGAGATGAGTCATGTGGAACGGCACGCCTACGACGTGGTGGTGGTCGGTGCGGGCGGCGCGGGGCTGCGGGCCGCGATCGAGGCCCGCGCGCAGGGCCTGCGCACCGCGGTGATCTGCAAGTCCCTCTTCGGCAAGGCCCACACGGTGATGGCCGAGGGCGGCATCGCGGCGAGCATGGGCAACGTCAACTCCGGCGACAACTGGCAGGTGCACTTCCGCGACACCATGCGCGGCGGGAAGTTCCTCAACCAGTGGCGGATGGCCGAGCTGCACGCCAAGGAGGCGCCGGACCGGGTGTGGGAGCTGGAGACCTGGGGCGCGCTGTTCGACCGCACCGCGGACGGGCGGATATCGCAGCGCAACTTCGGCGGCCACGAGTACCCGCGGCTGGCGCACGTCGGCGACCGTACCGGCCTGGAGCTGATCCGCACCCTCCAGCAGAAGGTCGTCGCGCTCCAGCAGGAGGACCGCGCGGCCGGCGGCGACTACGAGTCCCGGCTGCGGATCTTCCAGGAGTGCACGGTCACCCGGGTGCTGAAAGGCCCGGGCGGCGAGGTCGCCGGGGTCTTCGGGTACGTCCGCGAGTCGGGGCGGCTGTTCGTGATCGACGCGCCCGCGGTGGTGCTGGCCACCGGCGGGGTCGGCAAGTCGTTCAAGGTGACCTCCAACTCCTGGGAGTACACCGGCGACGGGCACGCGCTGGCGCTGCTGGCCGGGGCGCCGCTGATCAACATGGAGTTCATCCAGTTCCACCCGACCGGGATGGTCTGGCCGCCGTCGGTGAAGGGCATCCTCGTCACCGAGTCGGTGCGCGGCGACGGCGGGGTGCTGCGCAACAGCGCGGGCGAGCGCTTCATGTTCGGCTACGTGCCGGAGGTGTTCAAGGAGAAGTACGCGCAGTCCGAGGAGGAGGCCGACGGCTGGTACACCGACCCCGACCACCACCGCAGGCCGCCGGAGCTGCTGCCGCGCGACGAGGTGGCCCGCGCGATCAACTCCGAGGTGAAGGCCGGGCGCGGCTCCCCGCACGGCGGGGTGTTCCTGGACGTGTCCACCCGGCTGTCGCCGGAGGAGATCACCCGCCGGCTGCCGTCGATGCACCACCAGTTCAAGGAGCTGGCCGATGTCGACATCACCGCCGAGGCGATGGAGGTCGGGCCGACCTGCCACTACATGATGGGCGGGGTCGAGGTGGACCCGGACACCGCGGCGGCGACCGGGGTGCCGGGGCTGTTCGCGGCCGGCGAGGTGGCCGGCGGCATGCACGGCTCGAACCGGCTGGGCGGCAACTCCCTGTCCGACCTGCTGGTCTTCGGCCGCCGCGCGGGGCTGTACGCGGCGCGGTACGCGGCCGGGCTGGGTGGGGGCCGCCCCGTCGCGGACGACGCGCAGATCGACGAGGCGGCGGCGGAGGCGCTGCGGCCGTTCACCGCGGCCGACGAGGCGGGGGCGGCCGGAGCCGCCGGAGCCGGCCGGGAGAGCGGGGCCGCGGGAGCCGCCGGGAGCACCGCCGTCGAGAACCCCTACACCCTGCACCAGGAGTTGCAGCAGGTGATGAACGACCTGGTCGGGATCATCCGGCGGGCCCCGGAGATGGAGCAGGCGCTCCAGCGGCTGGCGGTGCTGCGGGAGCGGGCCGGGCGAGCCGGGGTGGAGGGGCACCGGCAGTTCAACCCGGGCTGGCACCTGGCGATCGACCTGCGCAACATGCTGCTGGTCAGCGAGTGCGTGGCCCGGGCGGCGCTGGAGCGCACCGAGAGCCGCGGCGGGCACACCCGCGACGACCACCCGGACATGGACCGCGCCTGGCGCCGGGTCAACCTGGTCTGCGAGCTGTCGGACGCGGCCGGCGGCGCGGTGGCCCTGCGCCGCCGCGCGACCGCCCCGATCCGGCCCGACCTGCTCGCCCTGTTCGAACCGGACGAGCTGCGGAAGTACCTGACGGACGAGGAGGTGGACGCGTGAGCACGTACACGGCCCGGTTCCGGGTGTGGCGGGGCGACGCCGAGGGCGGCGGCCTCGCGGACTACGACGTCGAGGTGAACGACGGCGAGGTGGTGCTCGACATCATCCACCGGCTCCAGGCCACCCAGGCGAACGACCTCGCGGTGCGCTGGAACTGCAAGGCGGGCAAGTGCGGTTCGTGCAGCGCGGAGGTCAACGGGCGGCCGCGGCTGATGTGCATGACCCGGATGTCGGTCTTCGAGCGGGGCGAGAGCGTGACCGTCACGCCGCTGCGGGCCTTCCCGGTGATCCGCGACCTCGTCACGGACGTGTCCTTCAACTACGCCAAGGCCCGCGAGATCCCGGCGTTCGTGCCGCCGGAGGGCGTCGCGGCCGGGGAGTACCGGATGGCGCAGGTGGACGTGGAGCGCTCACAGGAGTTCCGCAAGTGCATCGAGTGCTTCCTGTGCCAGGACACCTGCCATGTGGTGCGCGACCACGAGGAGAACAAGGACGCGTTCGCCGGGCCGCGGTTCCTGATGCGCGTCGCCGAGCTGGACATGCACCCGCTGGACGCGGCTGCCGCCGGCGGCGGCCCGACCCGGGCGGAGTCCGCGCAGGACGACCACGGGCTGGGCTACTGCAACATCACCAAGTGCTGCACCGAGGTCTGCCCCGAGCACATCCACATCACCGACAACGCGCTGATCCCGCTGAAGGAGCGCGCCGTCGACCGCAAGTACGACCCGCTGGTGTGGCTGGGCGCGAAGATCAGGCGCCGCGACCGGTAGCTCCCGCGCCACGCCGTGCCCGCCGGCCGGCGGCTCATCCGACCGGGGGCGCGGCCGACGGCCATGTCACCCTCAGCACGCGCGGGCTGCCGTCCGGTCCCAGCCGCAGGATCGGGCCGGCCTTGCCGACCGGATCGCTGCCGGTACGACTGGTCTGGTAGTTCGCGGTGAACCGGATCGGGCCGCTCGCCCCGAGCACCTGGTGGGCGCCCTGGAGCGCACCGAGTTCACCGGCCACCGCCTCGGCGGGCGGCTGCCGCTGCTCGGTCAGCCGGATCGCGGACACGCCGGTCAGGGTCGCGTCGTACGCCGTCATGGTGTTGCCGTCGGTGAGGGCGCCGCCGGGGAAGAGCTGCTGGAAGGTCTGGTCGAAGGCGTGGAAGCCGCGGGCGCCGTCCTGCTCGTCCCGCGTCGCGCCGGGCCTGTCGGCGAAGTCCCACTCGTCGGGGTGGGCGACGCCCGCGTAGTCCACCTCGACGTGGCCGTCCAGGTCGCGCCGCAGCTGCGGGGTGACGGCCAGGTTGGGCACGTCGTCGCCGCTGACGATCTCGATCCGCTTGTCCAGGCAGGTGGTGGCGAAGGCGTGCACGAGCACCCCGACGTCCTGGCCGCGGCCGGCGAAGAGCACCACCGCGGGTTGCTGCGCGCAGATGTCCAGCGCCATCTGGCTGATCCGGGTGGCGACTTCCTGCTCGGCGTCGGCCTGGTCCGACTCCGAGACGGCCCGGTCGCGCCTGGTGGTGTCGAACGGTTCCACGTCCACGATCCGGTGGTGCGGCAGGGCGGCGAACTTCCGGAAGCCGCTGACGAGGGTGGCGTCGTAGCTGTCGCCGGCGTTGCCGTCCTCGACCAGCACCGCGCGCGGGTACCGCGCCTGGACGTACGACAGCGCGGCGGCCATGTTGTCCTGGTTGCTCGGGGCGACCCGCACGAAGTTCCTGATGTTGCTGAAGCTGTCGGCGGTGATGGTCGCGCCGACCACGGGGATGCCCCGGCCGGTCAGCTCGCGCACCGCGCGGCTGGTGCCGTCCAGGCTCAGGCCGAGCCCGGTCACCGCCGCCACGTGCTGCGCGGTGGCGTGCTCGATCGTCTCGGTGGCCGCCTTCCACTGGTTGGCCTGGTACCCGTCGCTGCCGATCAGCAGCCGGATGTACGGCGCGACGCCCTCGACGCTCTGCCGGTTGGCGGCGTACTGCGCGGTGTAGGCGCCGCGCACCTGCTCGACGATGCTGGCCATCGACATGATGCTGCCGCTGTGGTCGGAGATCGGGAGCAGGAGCACCACGCTGACGTAGTCCTTCGGGTGTTCCCGGGTGACGGCCCGGTTCTCCTCGCGGACCCGCTGCTCCACGCCGCGCATCCGCGGGTCGAACGCGTAGGCGCCGTCGGTGATTCCGACGCACTCGCCGTTCGCGCCCTCATGGGTGACGGTGGTCGCGCCGGAGCGCATGCACGGCCGGTGGCGGACCCGGTCGACGGCCACCAGCGCGCCGAGCAGGGCGGCGACCAGCCCCAGCGCGACCGTCGCGGCCACGGCCGCCCGCATCGGGCGGGGCAGGTTGCCGTACCACTGCTCGTACGTCCTGAGCGCGCGCGGAACTCTCATCGCTGCTTCCACTCCTCCTCGACCAGGTGGTACTTGCCGGACTCCTCGAACAGCGCTTCGTTGCCGCCGGCGATCGCGGCGAGGTTGCCGTACTCGGCGGCGACCAGCCCGGCCAGGTGGTGGTGCGGGTCGAACGAGCGGTCGCCGTGCAGCCACCGCGCGGCCACCAGCCGCCCGATGGTCCGGCCGCGGTCGCGGGGGTCGGGCCGCCCGGCCAGGCCGGTGACGAAGGTGCGCGGATCGCCCTGCGTGCGCAGCCGGTTGGGTGCCGCGGCCACCTGGCCCAGGAGCGACTGCCACTGCTCGGTCGTCGCACAGCGGTCGTACTCCCGCTCCAGGTAGCCGGCCACCTCGGCGAGCGGCTCGCGGTGGGAGAGGGTGACCCGGGCCAGGAGGTGGTGGTGGCGCAGCGGCTCGTCGTCGCGGCCCGAGTAGTGCGCGGCGTAGCCCTGGTGGGCGCCGTCCCACACCTCGGGGACGGCGGCGAGCCGGCGGTGCAGCAGGACGGCCGCCAGCGGGTGCAGCCGTACCGCGGGTCCGGGGGCCGCGGCCGGTGCGGCCGGGCCCCCGGGCTGCTCCTCGGGCGGCTCGGGCGGCGTCTCCTGCAACCACAGCGTCGCGGCGAGCCGGTGGCGGGCGGCGGCCGCGGAGAACCGGGTCCAGCCCAGGAAGTGCAGCGCCGCGGTGCCGGCGCCCAGCCGGAGGCCGGGGGTGAGCGCGAGCACGGCCATGGTGTCCAGCAGCGAGCCGCCGCCGGGGTCCGCGGCGGGGCCGCCCCCGATGCCGGCGAGGCGGTCGGCACCGAGGGCGGCGAGGCTGTCGTCGAGGCCGTCGGTGAGGTCGTCGCCGTGGTCGTCCGCCAGGATGCGGCGCAGCAGGTACGCGGCCACGGTCGGGCCCCCGTCCCGGTCCGGTGCCGCGGCCCCCGGCCGGGCCGGGCGGCCGGGCGGCGGCCAGTGGTCGGGCAGGTCCTCGGCGAGAGGCAGCGGCCGGTCCAGCAGCAGCCGCGGGTCCCGCGCGGCCGCTTCGGGCCGGGCCAGCAGATGCGCGAGCCGGTCGACCGCCTCCGGGTGGCCGCCGGTCAGGTTGCGCAGGTGGCTCGCGTCGCGCTTCTGGCTGCCCAGGACGCTGCTGCCGCACATCACCACCACGTCCTCGTGGCCGAGGTCGGTGAGCCTGATCGGATACCACCACACCGGGTGGTCCGCGCCGGCCGGAGCGGCGGGGTGCCGGACGGCGAAGGCCAGCCGGTCGTCGGTCGAGGCGAGCGGGGCCATCGCGGTGTGCGCCCGGCCGCGCCTGGCGGCCACCACCAGCACCGGGTCGGGCCGCTCGCGCGCCCGGTGGCTCTCCCGGCGGCACTCGGCGACCAGTTCCAGGAACAGCTCGCCGGCCCGGCTGCCCGCCTCGTCGAGCAGCAGCAGGCAGTTGGCGGGCCGCTGGCCGCGCAGGGACCGCCCGTTGAAGTCCGCGCGCAGGTCCGCGAGCAGGGCGGCGCAGACCGTCTTCAGTGCCGAGCGGGCGGCGTCCGGCACACTGCTGCGCCCGTGGTGGCGGCGGTGGACCTCCCACAGCCGGTCCGTGGCACTGCCGCTGCCGGGCGCGTGCTGTTCCAGCCACTGCCGGGCCGCCGCGTCGCCGCGCCGCCGCCGGCCGGTTCCGGACAGCAGCGTCCCCACCACCTTGGCGGCGGCCGAGAGCAGCACCTGCTGGTCGGCGGGGAGCAGCGGGGCCGCGCGTGCCGCGAGGCCGTCGAGCGCGGAACTGGCGGCGGCGTCCTGCGGGTCGGCCGCCAGGTACTTCTCGAACGCGGCGCGCCCGCCGCCGTCGTCCACGAAGCTCAGCGCCTTGAAGATCATCCGGGTGCGGCAGAAGCGGACCGGGTGGATGCCCGGGACCCGGCGCCCCCAGCCCCGGACGGCGGCCAGCACGATGTCCTCGACCGCCTCGGCCCGATCCAGGTCGAGGCGGGCGCTCAGGCAGCGCCCGCCGAACTCCCGCCACAGCCGGTCGAGCAGCACCGTGCCGCCGCTGCCGTGCGACCCGACGAGCAACACCAGGGGCAGCGGCCCGCCGGGCACGCCGGAGCGTCTCAGCGCGTCCCGCACGAACTCGACCACCCGTACCCGGCCGTACAGCCTGCCGTCCGTCATCTCCCGTGCCTCCGGCTGTCAGGAAACAGTCCCCCGTGCCCGCGCCGCCGGAACGACCGCGTCCCGTCCGGGGCGCCACGGGCACCGAACCGGGCGGCGGCCCGGTACTCCGCGCGGCCTTTCCGCGGCAGCGCGCCACGGTGTTCTCCGCGACCGGTCTCCGCGCGGCGTGGAAACCGGCTCCCCCGTTCGGCGGAATCCGGAGACTAGACCCGGCCGGTCGGGACCCGTCCCGCATACGGACGGCCTTCCCCTTTCGGGGAACGCCCGCGCCGCTCGCCCGCGCGCCGCGCACCGCGGTGGTATCGGGCCAGGTCCGGGGCCCGGGTGCGGGCCCGCTCCCCGGTCGCGCGACGCATACGCCGCACATACGCTCCCGAAAAGAGCCACGCGGTGGGCCGTGGCGCGGACAGCGGGAGGCAACGCGGTGCGCCACACACGTAAGTCGCCGGCCGCCGCCCTGGCCGTGCTGGCCGCTCTGGCGGTGGGCGGGGTCCTGTCGCCGCCGGCGGCCGCCGACACGCCGATACCCCTGGCCAGGACCGGGCAGGTCACCGACCAGGTGGACGCCCTCCAGGACCGGGCCGGCGAGGTGCGCCTGGCACTCGACCGGCTCTACGACCAGCACCGGGTGCAGCTCTTCACGGTCTACGTCAACGGCTTCTCCGGTGCCTCCCCGCAGGACTGGGCGGACGCGACCGCGGAGCGCAACGGGCTGGGCCGCAAGGACGTCCTGCTGGCGGTGGCCACCCGCGACCGGCAGTACGCCGTCTCCGCCGACCAGCAGTCGGGGCTGTCCCAGCAGCAGATCGACGAGGTGAACGACCGGGCGATCGAGCCGGCGCTGCGGCAGAACGACTGGGCGGGCGCGGCGGTCGGCGCCGCGAACGGCTACGACGCGGTGCTCGGCGGCGGCCCCGTCGCCGCCCCGGTGATCACCCCGGGCGCGGCGGACCCGGGCGGCGCGCACAGCCGCTCGACCGGTTCGGTGTGGATTCCGGTGGTCGCGCTGGGCGCGGCGCTGCTGCTGGGCATATGGGCGTACCGCAGGCGGGCGGCGCAGCAGCGCCCGGTGCGCACCTCCGCGGGGCAGGGCGCCGAGCAGTGGCGGGCGCGGCCGAAGCAGCCGGTGCCGGTCACGCCGCTGCCGGAGCTGGACGCGCAGGCGCGCGAGCTGCTGGTGGCCACGGACGACGCGGTGCGCACCAGCGAGGAGGACGTGGGGTTCGCGGCGGCGCAGTTCGGGGATGACGCGGCGCGGCCGTTCGGCGAGGCGGTGGAGTACGCCAAGGACGAGCTGACCGCGGCGTTCCGGCTGCGGCAGAAGCTGGACGACGCGTACCCGGAGGACGACGAGACCCGGCGGCAGATGCTCGGCGAGATCCTGTCGCGCTGCACCCAGGCGAACCGGCGGCTGGACGCGGAGTCGGAGGCGTTCGACCGGCTGCGCGCGATGGAGGCGAACGCGCCGCAGGTGCTGGCGCGGGCCGAGGAGGCCGCGGTGGCGCTGCCGGCCCGGATCGACGCCGCGGCGGCCGCGCTGGGCCCGCTGGCCGAGCGGTACGCCGACTCCGCGCTGGAGCCGGTGGCCGGCCACCCGGACGAGGCCCGCGACCGGCTGGGCTTCGCCCGCACCAGCCTGGAGCAGGCGCAGGAGGCGATCGGCACCGACCACGGCCGCGCGGCGGTCTTCGTCCGCGCCGCGGAGGGCGCGCTGGACCAGGCGGCGGTCCTCGCGGACTCCGTCATCCGCAGGGAGCAGGAGCTGCGCGCGGCCGACACGAAGCTGGCCGAGGCCCTGGCGGAGGCCGAGGCCGACCTCGCCGAGGCCCGGGCGGTCCTCGGCGGACCCGGCGCGGGCGGCGCGGTCGGCGCGGGCGGCGCGGGCGGTGCAGGGGATGCGGGCGGGCTGGCGCACGCGGAGCTGCGGGGGCGGGTGGCGCGGGTGGAGAGCGTACTGGCAGCGGTGCGCGGGGAGCTGGCGCAGGGGCGGCCGGACCCGATCGCGGCGCTGCGCCGGGTGGAGGAGGCGGACGCGGCGCTCGACGGGGCGCTGGCCGGGGCCCGGGAGGAGGAGGCCGGGCAGCGCCGGACCGCGGGGCTGCTGGAGCAGGCGCTGCTGGCGGCGCGCAGCGAGGTCGCGGCGGCGCGGGACACGGTCACCACGCACCGCGGCGCGATCGGCAGCCGGGCCAGGACCCGGCTGACCGAGGCCGAGCGCCGGCTGCACCGGGCGGAGGCGCTGGCGGCGGACGACCCGCGGCAGGCGCTGGAGCACGCCCGCGAGGCGGACGGGCTGGCGCGGGAGGCGCAGGCGTACGCCCAGGACGACGTCTCCGGCTTCGGCGGGCGGCGCGGGCGCGGCGGCGCGGGCGGCGGCATGGGCGGCATGGCCGGGGTCGGCGGCGCGGTGCTCGGCGGCATCCTGCTGGGCGACCTGCTCGGCGGGGGCCGCAGCCGCGGCGCCGGCATGGGCGGGTACGGCGGCTACAGCGGGTACGGGAGCGGGAGGGGCGGCGGCGCGGGCCCGGGCAGCTTCGGCGGCGGCGGAACCCGCGGCCGGATGGGCGGGGGCGGGAGGTTCTAGACCGCCCGGCCCTCCCCCGCAGGACATCGAGAACCGTAGGACACCAGGTGGACACCAGGTCAGCCAAGGAGTGGCGATGACGAAGCAGACGATCCTCGGCCGGGTGGCGCAGCTCGCCAAGGCGAACATCAACGCGCTCCTCGACCAGGCCGAGGACCCGCAGAAGATGATCGACCAGCTCGTCCGGGAGTACACCGACAACATCCGGGAGGCCGAGGACGCCGTCGCCGGCACCATCGGCCAGCTGCGGATGGCCGAGCAGGACCACGCCGAGGACGTCTCCGCGGCGGCGGAGTGGGGCGGCAAGGCGGCCGCGGCCAGCCGCAAGGCGGACGAGCTGCGGGCCGCGGGCGGCAGCGAGGAGGCCGACCGGTTCGACAACCTCGCCAAGGTGGCGCTCGGCCGGCAGCTCCAGTCGGAGAAGGAGGCGCGGGCCGCCGAGCCGGTGATCGCCTCGCAGCGCGAGGTGGTGGGCCAACTCCGCGGCGGCCTGGACGACATGAGGGAGCGGCTGCGGCAGCTCCAGGCGAAGCGGGACGAGTTGGTGGCCCGTTCGCGCAGCGCGCACGCGCAGAACACCATGATGGACGCGGTCAAGAGCGTCAACGTGCTCGACCCGACGAGCGAGCTGGGCCGCTTCGAGGACAAGGTGCGGCGCGAGGAGGCGCGGGCGCAGGGCCGCCGGGAGCTGGCGGCCTCCTCGCTGGACGCCCAGTTCGAGTCCCTGGACGCCCTGGGCGACCGCACGGAGATCGACGCCCGGCTGGCCCGCCTGAAGTCCGGCGCCGCCTGACACGCCCCGCCGTGCGGCAGCCGGCGTGCGGCGGGGCGTGCGGCGGGGTCAGAACATGCTGAGCAGGTCGTCCACGGACGGGCCGGCCGGCCCCGGCTGGTCGCCGCCGCGCAGCGCCAGCTCGAACCAGACGGTCTTGCCGCGGTGGGTGCGGCGGCTGCCCCAGCTCTGGCTGAGCATCGCGACCAGTTGCAGGCCGCGGCCGCCCTCGTCGGTGTCCCGGGCGCGGCGGCGGCGCGGCTGCATCAGCGCGTTGTCCCACACCTCGCAGACCAGGGTGCGGTCCAGCAGCAGCCGGAGCCGTATGTCGCCGTAGCCGTGCCGCAGGGCGTTGGTGACCAGTTCGCTGACGAGCAGTTCCGTGGTGTCCACCAGGTCGCCCAGGTCCCAGTCCAGCAGCTGGTCGCGGGCGAGTTCGCGGGCGCGGGCGACGGAGGTGGGCTGCGGTGCGAGCGTCCAGTCGCCGACCTGGTCGGCGGGCAGCCCGCGGATACGGGCCGTCAGCAGCGCGATGTCGTCCTCGCCGTGGGCGGTGTCGAGGGTGGCCAGGACATGGTCGCAGACGTCCTCCAGCGGCCGCTGCGGGCCGGCCAGTGCGGCGCGGAAGGCGTCCAGGCCCTCGTCGAGCGGGTGGTTGCGGGACTCGACCAGCCCGTCGGTGTAGAGGGCGAGCAGGGCGCCCTCGGGCAGTTCGACCTCGACCTCCTCGAACGGCTCGCTGCCCACCCCCAGCGGCACCCCGCGCGGCACCTCGAGCAGCAGCGGGTCCTCCCCCGGTTCGACCAGGACCGGCGGCAGGTGGCCGGCGTTGGCGATGGTGCAGCGGCGGGTCACCGCGTCGTAGACGACGTAGATGCAGGTGGCGAGGTAGACCTCGGCGAGGTCCATGTCGGCGGGGTTCTTCGAGCGGCGGGTGCGGCCGGCGGAGGAGGAGCCGAGCCCTTCGGCGACCTCGTCCAACGCGCCGAGCACCTCGGCCGGTTCGAGGTCGAGCATGGCCAGGGTGCGCACCGCGGTGCGCAGTTCGCCCATCGCGACGGCCGCGCGCAGCCCGCGGCCCATCACGTCGCCGACGACCAGCGCGGTGCGGTGGCCGGGCAGTTCGATGACGTCGAACCAGTCGCCGCCGACCTCGGTCTCCATGCTGCCGGGCAGGTAGCGGCAGGCGATGTCCAGGCCGGTCGCCTCCGGGTCGTCCGGGGGCAGCAGGCTGCGCTGGAGGATCAGGGCGCGTTCGTGCTCGCGCCGGTAGAGCCGGGCGTTGTCGAGGAAGATGGCGGCGCGGGCGGCCAGTTCCTCGGCGAGCATCCGGTCCCGCTCGGTGAACGGCTCGCTGCCCTTGGCCCGGGAGAACTGCACCAGGCCCAGCACGGTGTCGCGGGCCACCATCGGCACCACCAGCGTGGACTGGACCAGCGGGGTGCCGCCCAGGTCGTGGCCGCCCTCGCCGTCGAGCACCTGGAGCTGGGCGGTGCGCAGCGCGCGGGCGGCGGCGGAGGAGAAGCGGAAGCGGTGCACGGAGCCGACCGACACCGGTCCGTCGCTGGGCTCCACGTCGTCGTCGCCGGCCATCGCCACCGGGGCGTCGGACACCGAGCTGGCGAAGGCGACCCGGCGCACCTCGCCGCTGCCGTCGGTGGTGCCGGCCAGGTCCTCCGCGCCGGACAGCAGCGCCTGGTAGAGGTCCACGGAGGCGAGGTCGCAGAAGTGCGGCACCGCCACGTCGAGCAGTTCGCGGGCGGTGGTCTCCAGGTCGAGCGAGGTGCCGATGCGCGAGCCGGCCTCGTTGAGCAGCGCGAGGTTGCGGCGGGCGTGGGCGGCCTCGCGCTCGGCGCGCTGCCGTCCGGTGACGTCCATCGCCAGGCCGGCGACACCGATCGGGCGGCCGGAGTTGCTGTGCAGCCGGTAAAGCGAGATGGACCAGCGGCGGCGGGCCGGGTCGCCGGGCACGGTCCCGACCAGCGGCATGTCCAGCACCGCGTCGCCGGTCTCCAGCACCTGCCGCAGCGCGGCGGACAGCCGGTCGGCCTCCACCCGGGACAGGAAGTCCTGCGGGCCGCGGCCGGGCTGCTCGGTGGGGCGGCCGAAGACCGCGGCGAAGCGCTCGTTGACCCGGACCAGGCGCAGCCGGGTGTCGAAGAGCACGAAGCCCATCGGGGACTGCCCGAAGACGGCCTGGGAGGCGGCCAGGTCCGTCTCGATCTGGCGCAGCGCGGCGACGTCGACCGCCAGGCACAGCGCGCCGTGGTCGGCGGGCATGACGTAGACCTCGGCGCGGCCCTCGGCGCCGGACGCGTCGCGGTAGGGCACCAGGCCCTGCCACTCGCGGCCGTCGAGGATCTGCGCGAGCCGCTCGTGGGCGCGCGGCTGGACGTCCGGGGGTGCGAAGGCGGCGATCGGGTCCATGCCGACGGCCTCGGCGGCGGTCAGGCCGAAGAACTCGGTGGCGCGCTCGCTCCACTGGTCGATGCGGCCCTCGCGGTCGAGGGAGAAGGACGCGACACGTATGTAGTCATACAGGGACCCGGGCGGGCTGGACTGCCAGACGCCGGCATGTGCCGCGTCCGCGTCGTCGTCGCCGGGCGAAACCGCCCCTGCTGGCATGTCGCTCACTCGCCCGACCCCTCCAGCTCAGCACACTTGGACCGGTTGGAACCGAGTATTCAGCATGCGGACCGTCCAGCACACGGTCTTGTGGATCACAGCATCATCTCAGCTCCTGGGGCGCGGGGCCATCCCCGGAACACCACGGTCGCACCTCGCGCTCCCGCCCCTTCGGCATACCCGCGACAGGGCTTCCGAACCCTCGTGCCCATGGTGCCCCGGATGCCGGTGCGTCAGGGCAACGCCAGCTCGAACCAGACGGTCTTGCCGAGCGATCCGTGCCGGGTGCCCCAGCGCCGGGAGGCGCCGGCCACCAGTTGCAGGCCGCGGCCGCCCTCGTCCTCCTCGCCGGCCACCCGCTCCCGCGGCGGGTCCGGCAGCGGGTCGGAGACCTCCACCAGCAGCGAGGCGCCGCGCACCATCCGCACCCCGATCGGACCGTGCGCGTACCGCAGGGAGTTCGTGACCAGCTCGCTGACGAGCAGCACCGTGACGTCCGACAGCGACGGCAGGCCCCAGGCGACCAGGGTGTCGCGCACCCGGCGGCGGGCCAGCCGTACCGCGCTGGCCTCGGCGGGGAAGGTCCAGGCGACGG
Source organism: Actinacidiphila sp. bgisy145 (assembly GCF_057708125.1). Classification (NCBI taxonomy): domain Bacteria; kingdom Bacillati; phylum Actinomycetota; class Actinomycetes; order Kitasatosporales; family Streptomycetaceae; genus Actinacidiphila; species Actinacidiphila sp. bgisy145. The sequence continues at coordinate 257,860 of NZ_JBYIRL010000003.1, read as the reverse complement.
TGGAGCCGGCCGGCAGGCCGCCCAGGCGGGCCAGCAGCAACGCGACGTCGTCGGGCTCGCGGTCGGGGTCCATCGAGGCCAGCAGGGCGTCGCAGGTGTCCTCCAGCGAGCCGGTCCGCCCGCACAGGGTGCGCCGGACCCGCTCGATGCCCTGGCCGATGTCGTGGCCGCGGGACTCGACCAACCCGTCGGTGTAGAGCACCAGGACCGCGCCGTCGGGGACGTCGAGTTCGGCGGTCTCGAAGCGGACGCCGCCCACGCCCAGCGGCACCCCGGTGGGCAGGTCCAGGACCCGGGCGAGGCAGCGCGCCGGGTCGGCCCCGTGCTCGACCAGCACCGGCGGCGGGTGCCCGGCCAGGGCGATCGCGCAGCGCCGGGTCGCCGGGTCGTAGACGGCGTACGCCGCGGTGGCCATCCAGCCCTCGGTCCGGTCCTGGGATAGGTCGTCGCCCAACTCGTTGATGCGGCGCAGCAGTTCGTCGGGGGGCATGTCGAGTCCGGCGAGGGTGCGGACGGCGGTGCGCAGCCGGCCCATGGTGGCGGCGGCGACCATGCCGTGGCCCATCACGTCGCCGACGACGAAGGCGAGCCGGCCGCCACCCAGCGGGATGACGTCGAACCAGTCGCCGCCGACCTCCGCGCCGCTGCTGCCGGGCACGTAGCGGTAGGCGATCCGCACCCCCGGCGGCTCGGGCAGGGCGCGCGGCAGCAGGCTGCGCTGGAGGGTGAGGGCGCCCTCGCGCTCGCGGACGTACAGCCGCGCGTTGTCCAGGGCGGCGCCGGCCCGGTCGGCGAGTTCGACGCCGAGCGCCAGGTCGTCCCGGTCGAAGGGCTCGCGGTCGCGGGTGCGGGCGAGCATCAGCAGCCCGAGCACCACACCGCGGGCGCGCAGCGGCAGCACCAGCGCCGAGGTGACGCCCAGCTCCAGGGCGGCGAGCACCTTGGGGTCGCCGGGGTAGGTGGTGGCGCGCAGCTGCTCCTCGCCGTCGAGCAGCGCCGGTTCGCCGCCGGCCAGCACCGTGCCGAAGACGGACCGCCGGGTGAAGCCGACCGACTGGCCGCGTTGCAGCATCCGTTCGGCCGGCGGGGTCCAGCGCACCGCGCCGACGCCGAACTGCCGCAGCGGCTGGCTCTCGCGGAACCCGGCGGGCGGCAGGTCGCCGCCGACGGCGACCGGCGCGTGCAGGACCACCGAGGCGTACTCGGCGAAGGTGGGCACCAGCACCTCGGCGAAGATCTCGGCGATCCGGCGCACGTCCAGCACGCCGGCGATCCGCGAGCCGACGTCGTTGAGCAGCGCGAGCCGGCGGCGGGCGCGCTCGGCGCGCTCGGCGGCCTGCATCCGCTCGGTGACGTCGATGACGGTGGCGCTGACGCCCAGTACCCGCCCGGCCCGGTCGACCAGCCGGTGGTAGGACAGCGAGCGGTGGCCGCGGCCGTTCGGGCCGGGGGCGACCACGTCGACCACGGGCTTGCCGGTCCGGAGGACGTGCTGCTGGATCGTGGCCAGTTCGCGGGCGGTGGCGCCGTCCAGCAGTTCGTTGACGCGCAGGCCAAGGTGCGCCTCGCGCGGCATGCCGTTCATGGCGGCGAGCGCGTCGTTGACCCGTACGTAGCGCAGGTCGCGGTCGAGGATCGCGACGCCGAGCGGGGAGGAGTCGAAGAGGGCGTCCAGGGAGGCGAGGTCGTGCTCCAGGGTGCGCAGGCGGCTGGTCTCCACCAGGGAGGCGAGGACGAACGGGCGGCCGTCGCCGTCGACGAGCAGGCTGGTGCGGGTGTCGACCTGCACGGTGTGGCCGTCGCGGTGGCGCAGCGACAGGACGCCGCTCCAGCGGCCGGTGTGCAGGAGTTCGGCGATGATCTGCTCGGGGCGGGCCGCGTCGGTGGCGGCGGGCGGGGCGTCCTCGGCGGCTTCCGGCGGCGGGGCGTCCTCGGCGGCTTCCTCGGACGGCGGTGCGTCGGCGGTGTCTGCCGGCGGCGGTGCGTCCGCGGAGGGCTCGGGTTCGGGGAAGGGCTCGGGCGGGCCGAAAAGGCCGCCCACCCTGCGGCCGACGATGTGCTCGCCGGCCCAGCCCAGGACCTCTTCGGCCAGCGGGCTCCACAGCAGTACCCGGCCGCTGGTGTCCAGCATCACGACGGCGACCCGCAGGGTGTCCAGCAGCGGCCCGGACGCCCGCGGCCCGGCGAAAGCGCTCGCCTCGAGCCCGCTGGGCGGGGCGTGGCCGGGCGGGGCGTGGCCGGGCGGCGTCCGCGGGTCGTCGCCGCTGGCGCTCATCCGTCGCACCCCCGACCGGGTCGGGCCGGGCATGGGCGCACCCGGCCACCGTGAGAGGTTTTCCCCTCTTACCCGATATTGCCCCTTTCCGCGCGGGTGCGCGCGGAGGGAGCCCTCACGCGTCGGCCGCGCGGGGCACCACCGGCTCGATCACGTACTGCTGCGGCGGGCCGACCCGGTCGGCGGGATAGGTCAGCGCCTCGGCCACCCGCTCGGCCTCCGCGCGCGTCGCATACCGGCCCACCCGGTAGCGGTTGCCGCCCTCATCCTGCCGTATGAGGACCCAACCGAACTCCGACGTCACCGCGCCACCCCTCCTTCGCGCCCGCCCACCGCGTCCGGTCCGGCCCCGTGCTCGGGGAAACGGCGGCGCGCATATGCCCGACCCTACGCCCGAGGATCACCCGGCGGGTACGGATTGACACGAAGAGAGATCGATTCGGCCACCCGCTCGACCGGAACGTGACGGCCCGTCAGCGTACCGGAAGGTGGTAGACCGCGCGGTAGCGCTCCGCCGGGATCACCACGTCGGCCGTCTCGACCGGCCGTCCCGACGCGAAGTACGTGCGGCGGATCTCGATCACGATGTGCCCGGGCACCCCGCCGAGCGCCGCGGTCTCCTCGGCCAGGCCCGGGCGGGCGCCGACCTCCTCGGCCATGTGGTCGACCAGGACGTCGATCGCGGCCATCCGCGGCACCACGCCCTGGCCGCCGACCGGCCCCTCCTCCGGCAGCAGCACCGGGGTGCGCGCGGTCAGGGCCAGCGGCTCCCACGAGGTGGAGAGCATCGACGGCTCACCCTCGGTGCGGAAGAGGTAGCGGGTGCACATCACCCGGTCGCCGGTCTGGATGCCCAGCCGCTCGGCGACATCGGCCGAGGCCGGGCCCTGCACGCTGTGGGACTCCCAACTGCCGGTGCGCGCCTCGTCCGCCTGCTCCTGCCGGAACGGGCTCGGCGCGCCGGTCGGCCGGAAACCGCTGCGGACGACCTTGCGCCGCTCGGGCCGCTCCCGCACATAGGTGCCGGAGCCGGAGCGGCCCTCGACGTACCCCTCCGCCATCAGCACCTTGCGGGCTTCCAGGGCCACGGTGTCCGAGACGCCGTAGTCGCTGCGGATACGGGCCTGCGAGGGCAGGCGGGCGTGCGGCGGCAGGGTGCCGTCGAGGATCTTGCGCCGCAGGTCCCCGGCGACACGAAGGTAGGCAGGCTGCTCACCGAAGGCCACGTGCCCCTCCCAGGGGTTGACTGTGTGCGACAGCTTGGCAACCCTCGGTGCGCAACCGCAAGCCCTCCCCTGGGTATCACCCAGCGTGTGGTGGCCGGATCAGAGCGGAAGGTGCTCCGACGTGTGCCGCCGCCGGGCTCGGTGCGGGCTCGCGTGAGCGGTCAGACGCCCACTCCTCCCGCGTCGCCGCCGTCGGACGAACCGCCGTCGGAGGAGCCCCCGTCGGACGAGGAACCGCCGTCGGAGGAGCCCCCGTCACCGCTGCCGCCGGACGAGGAGCCGCCGCCGTCGCGCACCGAACCGGTCACCTTGGCGTCGACGTCACCGAAGAAGCAGGTCACCGTGCGGTCGCCGTCGTCCCACAGGGACTTCTGCGGTCCGAAGAAGAACAGCCGCATCCCGTCGTCCAGCGAGCGGCCGTCCAGGTACTCGCCCATCTGCTTGCCGCAGGTGGCCTGGGCCTCGCTGGTGATCGCCGCCTCGCCCGGATAGGAGCCGTTGGTGCTCGGGTCGAGGGTGTAGGTGTAGAACGCCTCGGCGTCGTGCGGCTTGGCGCAGTCGACGACGTTCACCGAGCGCGACACCCGCTCCCCGCGCTCGATCTCCTCCAGGGAGTGCCCGGTGGTGTTGAAGCACTGGCCGGCCTTGATGTCCGCGACCTCGGTGTTGCCGTCGTCCAGCGCGCCGGTCGCGCCGAGGACGATCAGCAGCACGACGAGCAGGGTCGTGACCGAGTTGATCGTGATGCCCGCGATGGCCAGCCCGCGGCCGCGCTGGCCCTGCCGCCGGCCCTGCTTCAGCCCGCCGATGCCCAGCCCGATGCCGAGCAGCGGCACGCATGTGAACGAGGTGACCAGCGAGGCGATCGACAGGCCGTTGGTGGTGCGCTCGGCGGCGTACCAGCCCTGCGGGTTCTGGTACGGGTACGGCGCCGGGTAGGGCCCCGGCAGCCCCGGGCCGCCGGGCGCCGCGTACGGGTTGGGGTTCTGGTACGGGTTCGGCTGCTGCGGGTAGGGCCCCGGGCCCGCGCCGTAGGGCGGCGCACCGTCCGATGCGTACGGCGAAGACTGCCCGTAGGGCGGCTGCCCGGCGCCGTACGCCGCGCCGGAGTCGTACGGCGATCCCGAGCCGGAGTAGGGCGGGGCGGGTGCGGGAGGCGGCGGCGGAAGGTCCTCGGGGGGCGGCGGCGGGGATATGTCCACCAGGGGAGTTTACGATCCCCTTACCCCTACGCCCCCACGGTCCCGTCGACTCCTTCGCGCAGGAAGTCCGCGTGCCCGTTGTGCCGCCCGTACTCCAGCAACACGTGCACCATCACCATCCGCAGGCTCACGTCTTCCTCCCACCGGGGCTGGTGGCCGACCATGTCCAGGGACGCGGCCGCCGCCTCGATCCGCCGGGACGCGGCGACCTCGGCCTCCCACACCGGGAACGCCTCGGCCCGGGTCGACGCGCTCGCGTCGTACGCCGCCTGGAAGTCGACCTCGCCCTCCTTCGCCCACACCATCGGGGCGCCGGGGTCCTCGAAGACGCGGCGGAACCAGGTCCGTTCGACCTCGGCCATGTGGCGGACCAGGCCGAGCAGCGTCAAGGCCGACGGCGGCATCGACCGCCGCCGCAACTGCTCGTCGTCCAGCCCCTCGCACTTCATCGCCAGCGTCGCCCGCTGGTAGTCCAGAAACGCCCGCAGCGTCTCCCGCTCCGAGCCGAAGCTCGGCGGCCCGATCCGCGTGTCCACACCCTCGCCCATGCCCCGCAGGCTATCCCTGTCCCTCGGGGGACGGCTCCTCATATAAGCGCGGCCGCCGTACGGGGTCAGACGGCGGTCTGCGGCGCCGGGGCCGGCGTGGTGCCGAGGGCGTTGCGGCGGGCGGGCATGGTGAGCGTGGTCATGCGGCGCCAGCCGTGGAGGCGGTCGTAGAGGTAGGTGAGGTGGATGCCGAAGCGCAGCAGCGCCGCGGTGGGCGCGGGCCAGTGCAGGATGCGGCCCATGCGGGCCATCACCGCCAGGCTCACGTCGCGGTGCACCCGGATCTCGGCGTGCGCGCAAGCGCGCAGCGCGCGGTGGATGGCGCGGCCGTGCCCGGCGGCGGCCAGCCGCAGCAACTCCTCGTGGCAGTAGGCGAGGTGGTTGTCCTCGTCGCGCGAGATGACCCGCATCGCGCGGCCGATCTCGGGGTGCCCGGCGAAGTACCGCAGCAGCACGGCCATCTGCTCGGACGCGCGCTGCTCGGTGACCCGGCTGTGGGCGAGGTACGTGACGATGTCCTGCTCGCTCAGCGCCTCGTCGCGCCGCAGCCGGCTGTGGGCGAGCCCGATCCCGGCGCGCTCCAGCAGCATCGTGTAGTCGGTGTCGGCGGGCACCGGCACCGGCTCCAGCCCGCGTTTGCGCAGCAGGGCGGTGAAGATGCGGCCGTGCTTGTCCTCGTCGGCGCCGTGCCGGGCGATCTTCGGGGCCAGCTCACGCTGCGAGGGCGGCACCAGCGCGGCGATCCGGCCGTTCTCCCAGCCGCCCTGTGCCTCCCCGCTGGCGGCGATGGAGCAGAAGAGCCGGTAGGAGTCGTCGTTGTCCACGATCGACGTGAACAGGCTGCGGACCGACAGCATCCCCGTGCTCCTCTCGCCGTCCGGCAGGTATCAGCAGCAGTCAAGGCCGCGCCTGCCGCCCCCGCAACCGGACCGCGGCCCCGGTTCGCCCGTCCGGGCGAACCGGGGTGCGCGCGTCCTCGTGCCTGCGCGGCGCTACTTCCAGGTGTCGTCCAGGGTGCCGCCGGAGCCGCCGGTGTCGGCGGTGCGGTTGTCGCCCGACTCCCATGTGACGTTCCCCGAGGCGTCCTTGAGGATGTACTTGTACTCGAAGGACGTGTTCGCGGGGAGGTCCACGGTGGCGCTCCAGTCGGTGCCGTCGGTGGAGTCCAGCGCGACGGCCCGGCCGGTGTCCCACTCCCCCAGTCCGGCGATCGACCCGGCCACGTAGACCTGCTCGCCCGACGGCGCGGCCTCGGTCTCGTGGAACGTCTCGGCGACGGTGCCGGTCGGCGGGCTGGTCGGGGGCGTGGTGGTGGCGGTGCCGGCCTGGTAGAGGGCCACCGAGTCGTGGGCGGGCACGGTCACCGTGGCGGTGCCGTCCTGGCCGACGGTGACGGTGGACCCGGTGCAGCCGCCGGAGGAGGTGGGGTCGCCGTGGATGACGTCGCAGTACGTGCCCGCGGCGAGGCCGGTGGTGAAGGTCTCGGTGACCGCGGAGTCGCCGTTGTCGATGCCGATCCACGCCTGGTCGCCGCGGCTGAAGGCGATCGCGTCGGCGCCGTTGTCCCACCAGTTGACGACGCTCTGGCCCTGGGCGGCGTTGTGCCAGCCGACCATGTTCGCGATGCCCTGCACCCGGTCGGTGCACACCCAGGCGGCGGAGGAGCAGTCGGTGCCGGTGACGAAGCCGTTGCCGTCGGCCGGCGGGGAGTCGTCGGAGCTGTTGAACGCGAAGCCGGAGTACACCGTGGGGGCGCCGTATCCCCAGGCGAGCATGAACTCGGTGGCCAGCGTGTACTGCGAGCCGTTCTTGTAGTTCAGGGTGCTGCCGTTGCGCTCGGTGTCGTGGTTGGTGACCATCGCGCCGTCCTTGTCGGACGGCTCCAGGCCCCAACTCTGGCCGAACGTCTTGAGGTTCGCGATGTTCCCCTGGAACTGCGACTTCATCGCGTTGGCGTAGTCGAAGCCGATCACGCTGCCGTTGGACTCGAACGCGGACGGCGCGAGGTTGCCGCTGCCGCCGAGCGCGACCTCCTGGAGGACGTAGGGCCGCGCGCCCCACTGGGTGTCGGAGAGCCGGGACTCGATGTTCGCCAGGTCGGACTGGTTGATGTGCTTGGCGGCGTCGACCCGGAAGCCGTCGACGCCGTAGCCGATCAGCTTGTTGAGGTAGCCGGCGATCTTGCCCCGCACGTCGTCGGTCTCGGTGTAGAGGTCGGCGAGGTCGGACAGGTCGCACTCCTGGACCTGGGTCTGGCTGTTCCAGTCGTCGATGGCCAGGTCGGAGTTGGGGCAGTTGGCCGGCGAGGTGTGGAAGTCCGAGGGGCCGTACGGGACTTCGCCGTAGGTCTTCGCGCCGACGTCGAAGCTGTCGCCGCCGTAGGAGTCGGTGCTCGACTGGTCGTTGCCGGACATGTGGTTGATCACCGCGTCGGCGTAGACCTTGACCCCGGCGGCGTGGCAGGCGGAGACCATCGCCTCGAACTGCGCCTCGGTGCCCATCCGGCTGTTCAGGTCGTAGCCGACCGGCTGGTAGATCTCCCACCACGGGTGCGAGCCGGACAGCCGGATCGAGTCCTCCGGCGGGGAGACGAGCACCGATCCGTAGCCCTTCGGGCCGAGTTCGGTGGTGCACTCACTGGCCACCGACGGCCAGTTCCACATGAAGAGGTTGGCGGTCACGTCGCTGCCGTTGCCGCCGGTGGCCGCCGCGGTGGCGGGGCCGGCGTGCGCGGTGCCCTGGACGGCGGCGAGCGGTATCACCGAGCCGGCCACGAGCGCGGCGGCGGCGAGCAGCGCCCGGCGGACCCGCGAGCGGGCGGACGGCGTTCGTGCGGAGGGGAGTTGCGGGGTGGGGGGTTGCGCGGTGGGGGGTTGCGCGGTGGGCGGTTCCGCGCCGTGGGGGGGATCGGCGCGGTCTGGTGAGCGAAGCATGGAGGGCTCCCGCTGATCGTGGCGGACTACGGCCTGCGTACGCGACCACCCGGCTCCGACGCGCCTCGGACGAGCGGTCCGGCGGCCCTCCCGTGGGCCGCCGCAGCCAACCGCCGTGACGGTCACGGCGGTTGAACGCGAGGTAGACCATGCTCCGGAGCGGCGGTGCCGTCAAGACGTGCTGCAACAGTTTTCCTCGACTTGCAGAAAGATTGCGCAGTGCGGGTGCGGGGCAGGCGGCTCCGCCCCCTGCTGAGGCGGGTGCCGTAGTAGGCGCCCGATCCGAGCCTTATCCGAGCCCGCAACGCCTCCCCGTACGAGCTCCGGGCCGCCGCGGGCGGGGGTGCGGCTTCTCCGGCGCGCGGGCCGGAGGGGGGCGCGTTTCAATGGGCGTATGGGTTCGAGCGGGCCTGGGCGAACGACCGACGCCGCCGGGCCGGAGGAAGCGGTGCGCCGGGCGCGGGGCGACGCGGCGCTGGTGGTGGACGCCCGCGGCACCGTCGTGAGCTGCACCCGGCGGGCCGCGGCGCTGTTCGGCTGCGCCGCGGACACGCTGTGCGGCCGGGACGTCACCGAGCTGTTCGAGAACCCGGAGACCTGGCCGGTGCTGAGGTCGGGGGCGCTGGAGGGCCGGCAGAACACCGGCGGGGTGGTGCTGCTGCGGCCGGGCGGCGGGACGCTCCACGTGCGGCTGCGGGTGTCGGTGCTGGCGCCGGAGAGCGCGCACGGCCCGCCGCTGCTGCTGCGGATGGCGCAGGGCGGCCCGCCGGGTTCCGGCGGCCTGGCGGAGCCGGACGCGGCGGGCGCCGACGGCGACGGGCCGCGCGCCGAGGACGGCCCGCTGCGGCTGCCGCGGCTGGCCACCGCGGACGAGGGCGACGCGCAGCCGTCCGGTCTGCGGTACGCGTCCGCCGCCGCGATCGGCGGCTCGCTGGACGTCGCCCGCAACGCCGAGGACCTGGCCGACGTGCTCGTACCCGCCTTCGCGGACCTGGCCGCGGTCGACCTGACCGTGTCGGTGCTCCAGGGCGAGGAGCCCGGCCCGTTCACCGGGGACACGCCGCTGCGCCGGGTGGCCGTGGCCGGCGCCGGCGCGTGGCCGCCCGAGCTCTATCCGCCCGGCGCCACGCTCACCATCGGCAGCGACGCGAGCCAGCAGGTGCGGCACGGCGCTTCCGGGGTGCTCTCCGACCTCGCCGACCTGCGGGCGCTGCTGCCGGAGGAGGAGATGGTCCGGCGGTCGCTGCCGCGCGATGCCAGCTCGCTGCTGCTGATGCCGGTGCAGGCGCGCGGTCTGGTGCTCGGCACGGTGCTGCTGTGGCGGCTCGGCACGCGGCGCCGGTTCGACGAGTCGGACGCCGCGCTGGCCGACGAGATCGCCTCGCGCGCCGCCCTCAGCATCGACAACGCGCGCCGCTACACCAAGGAGCGGCGCACCGTCGAGACGCTGCAACGCAGCCTGCTGCCAAGGGTGGTGGGCGACAGCACGGCCGCCGAGACGTCCGGCGTGTACGTCCCCAGCGGCACCCCCGAGGGCATCGGCGGGAGTTGGTTCGACGTCATCGAACTGTCCTCCGCCCGGGTGGCGTTCCTGGTCGGCCGGGTGCCCGGGCACGGGCTCGGCGCGACCGCCGCGATGGGCCGGCTGCGGGCCGCGGTGGGCACCCTCGCCGACCTCGACCCGGCGCCCGACGAACTCCTCAGCCATCTGGACGACCTGGTGGTGCGCTTCGCGAGCACCGAGGACAACGACCCGGTGCACGCGGGCATCGAGACCGCGCTGCGCGGCGCGTCCTGCGTCTACGCCACCTACGACCCGCTGACCGGCCGCTGCCTGGTCGCGTCGTCGGGCCACGTCGGGCCGGTGCTGGTGCGGGGCGGGGCCGGCGGAGAGCCGGCCGCGGTGGAGCAGGTCGAGGTCAGTGCCGGGCCGCCGCTGGGTACCGGCGGCGGCCCGTTCGAGATGACCGAGCTGCTGCTGTCCGCCGGGGACGTGCTGGCCTTCCACAGCGACGCCGCGCAGGTGTGGGACGACCCGGCCGCGGCGCGCCGGCGGGCCGCGGTCGAGGAGGTGGCGCGCTCGGCGGCGGCGTCCGGCCGGCCGATGGCGGACGCGGGGCGCGAACTGCTCGGCCGGCTCTCCGACCCGGCGCCCGACCACGACCAGACGCTGCTGCTCGCCCGGACCAGGGAGCTGCCGAGCGACCGGACCGCCGGGTGGCGGGTGACCGCGGGGCCCGAGGCGGTCGCCGAGGTGCGCTCCGGTGTCACCGCGCAGCTGGCCGCCTGGGACCTGGACGAGCTGGCGTTCAGCACCGAGCTGATCGTCAGCGAGCTGGTCACCAACGCGATCCGGTACGCGGGCTCCCCCATCACCGTCCGGCTGATCAGGGACCAGCGGCTGATCTGCGAGGTCTCCGACCCCAGCCAGACCCAGCCGCATCTGCGGCGGGCCCGGCTGACCGACGAGGGCGGCCGCGGCCTGTTCCTCATCGCGCAGCTCACCCACCGCTGGGGCAGCCGCTACACGCCCGAGGGCAAGACCATCTGGACCGAGCAGGTCCTCGCACCGCGCTGACCGCCGCCGCGAGCGCGGGGACGGCGGGGAGGGCGGGGACGGCAAAGCCCCGGCCGGCGCGATGCCGGCCGGGGCCCGGTCGTAGCGGTGGCGCCGGTCAGTCGTCGTTGTCCGAGGAGGGGATGTAGGCGCCCGGCACGTCGTTCGGGGCGTAGATCCTGCTCTCACCGGGGTACGGCGTGGTCCAGTTGTGCGTCTGGTACCAGGTGAGGTGGTTCATCTGGGCGGGCGGCGCGTAGTCGGGCACCGCGTTGGGCCCGGTCAGCCGCTGCTTCGACTTCCATGTGTTCCACTGCGCCGCCACCGACTTCTCGGCCGCCGGCACGCTCGCCTTCGGCACGGCCGCGGCCGTCGGGTCCTGCGCGGCCGGGGTGTCCACGCCGCAGGACGGCGCGGTGCTCAGGCCGTCGGTCAGCGAGGTGCGGTTGGGCACCGCGGTGAACGGCGTGTAGTCCGGCTTGGCGGTGAACGCGGCCGTCATCGGGCTGGCGGCGCTGTCCTTCTGGTTCATCGGGTGGATGCCGAGGATCTGCTCGATGGTGCGGATCATCGTGATCTGCGAGTAGTAGTGGTCGTCCACCACGCCGTGCTGGGCGTAGGGGCTGATGATCTGGATCGGCGCGCGGTGGCCGTCGACGTGGTCCAGGCCCGCCTGCGAGTCGTCCTCGACGACGAAGATCGCCGAGTCCTTCCAGTAGGAGCTGTGCGAGATGGTGTCGACGATCCGGCCCACGGCCAGGTCGTTGTCGGCGACCTGCGCGGCCGGGCTGGCCGGGCCGCCGGTGTGGTCGCTGGACAGCCAGAACATGTTGAGGTCGGCCGGGCCGTTCTTCTCGAAGTCCTGCTGCCAGATCTGCTCCCGGTAGATGTCCGGGACGCTGGTGTCGAACTTCGGGAAGCCGGGCACCGACACGTTGTTGAGCGACGGGATCGGCGAGGACGAGTCGAGCGGGTAGGCGGTGTTCTGGCCGGTCGCCTTCATGTTCTTCGCGTCGCAGTAGAGGTTCTGCCACGTCGCGTCGGCCGGCTTGGTCAGGAACTGCTGGAACTCGCCGAAGTCGCGCACCGTCTTGCCGGCCGCCTGCGCGCCGGTCCACAGGAAGCCGCTCTTCTGGTGGCCGAGCGCGTCGTCCTCGGTGTCGTAACTGCGGGTGTACTCACCGGCGGAGGACTCGGTGTACTCCGGGTTGTCCGCCTGCATCAGCCAGTTGTGGCCCTCGGCGGAGTTGGTGCCGATGTCGTAGGTGTTGTCGTAGAGCCCGAACTGCGTTGCCAGGGCGTGCTGGTTGGGCGTCACGTTCTCGCCGAACTCGGTGAGCGCCGGGTCGCCGTTGCCCTGCGCCATGTCGCCGTAGAGCTGGTCGTAGGTGCGGTTCTCCTTGACGATCAGGAAGACGTGCTTGATCGTCGACGGGTCGCCCAGCCGGGCCGGGACCGGCACGGCCTTCGCCTTGCGGCCCTTGGCGAGCTGGACGTCGGTGCTGGTCCAGCCGTTCTGCTGGAAGACCTTGGCGGTCTGGGCCCGGATCGCGTTGTCGCTCGGCAGCGTGAAGTGGGTCAAGCTGGAGGTGGTGTCGTGGGTGGCGTGGCCGGCGCTGGTGGTGGGGCGGCGGGCGTCGATGCCGCGGGTGTTGGAGACCACCACCTGCTTGCCGACGGTCGCGATCTCCGCGGGGAAGTAGTCGGTCGGCAGCAGGCCCACGTAGCTGACCGGCTCCTGCGCGCTGTGGTAGCGGTAGACGGCGACCGCGTTGGCGCGGCCGAGGGTGACCAGCAGGTGGCCGTCGTCGGTGAGCGTGACCGCGTCGGGCTCGTAGCCGACCGTCGCCTCGGGCCAGGGCCGGGTGGCGATGGTCTGCACGACCTTGCCGCGGGCGGTGTCGATGACCGACACGTCGTTGGAGGCGGTGTCGGTGACGAACACCGCGCCCTTCTTCGCGTACAGCGCGGTCGGGTGCAGGCCGACGGTGATACTCGCGGGGGCGGCGGCGGGCTTGGCCAGGTCGATGACGCTGACGGTGCCGGTGGTGGTGGCGCCGGTCACCGGGCTCGCCGGGACCTGGGTGTTGTACGAGTTGAGGGTGGTGTCGCCGCTCTTCGCCGGGCGGCCGCCCTCGTTGCTGACGTACAGCTTGCCGCCGACCCGCAGGATGTCGCGGGGCGCGTTGCCGACCGCCCAGCTCTGCTCGATCGTGCCGGTGGCCGCGTCGATGGCGACCACCCGGTTCTGGCCGTTGACCGCGGAGTAGACGGTCGAGCCGTCGGCGGAGAAGACGGCCGCGCCGACCAGCGCGTGCTTGGCGCCGTCCGCCGGGATCTTGACGGCCACCGGGTCGGCCAGGGTGCCGTCGGTGTTCACCGTGAAGCGGGTGTAGCCGTCGGTCTGGCCGAGCCACAGCTGCTTGCCGTCGGGCGAGTACGTCGGGCCCTCCTGGCCCACGTCGTTGCCGCTGATCCGCAGGTCCGCGGCGGCGGAGTTGCCGACGACCTGCTGCACCTTCCAGGTCTTCAGGTCCAGGACCGTCAGCGCGACCCCGCCGTCGGTGACCGCGGCCGCCAGGTGGGTGCCGTCCGGGCTGACCGCGGACGACATGATCTTGCCGTTGTCGATGACCGTACGGGTGCCGTACGGGGCGAGGTACTGGTCGCTGGAGATGACCTGGCCCTTGTCGGTGCTCTGGCCGACCTGTTCGGTGCCGAACTGGTGGGTCTGGGCGAAGGCCGTGCCGGTGGCGCCCAGCGCCAGGGTGGTGAGGCCCGCGGTGACCAGGGCGGTCCGGCGGCCGATGCGCCGGCCGAGGAAGACGAGGCCCGCCTTCTCGACACGCCTTCTGCGGCGTGTTACCTGCATCCGATTATCCCTTCCGGGTGGTGTGGAGCAGTTCGACAGTGCCGTCGAACTGCCAGAGCGGGTTCGGGGCGTCGCCGGTGGCGGACCGTACGAGGAAGTAGCCGTTCACGTCCTTCGGTCCGTCGCCGTCGGCCACGAACCGCCCGTCCGAGGTGACATCGAGCTGGTAGATCGCGGTGCCCGGGGCCTGGACGCCCGGCAGGTGCCAGGTGACGACGCAGCGCCAGTCGTTGCCGGCGCCCTTGGCCGCGACATGGCCGTCGCTCCGGTCGCACGCCGCACCGACCCGCAGTTGGGCCTCGGTGACGGCGGGGCGGTTGAGCTGCGCGGTCTGCATCCGGTACAGGTGGCCGAAGGCGGTGGCGACCGACCGCTGCACCTTGCCCTGGTCGATGCCGGAGCCGGTCGACGGGGTGGCGAGCGCGATCACCGCGCACGTCGCGGCGAGCAGCCCGGCCAGCGGCAGCAGCCCGGCGGTCAGCGCGCGCCGCCCGGAGCCGTCGCCGGTGAGGTTGGTGAAGTCCCGGCGCACGAAGAGCAGATACGCCAGTACGGTCGCGGTGACGGCCCACACCAGGCTCACCGCGACGCCGATCAGCAGCGGGGCGAGCTGCGCCGGAGCGGTGAACAGGCCGTTCCAGGCGATGAAGGCGTAGCCGGGCAGGGCCAGGCGCACCGCGACGGGCAGCGGCAGCAGCTGGGCCAGCTGCATCGCCAGCGCGACGAGCGCGGGCAGCAGCAGGCCCATCGGGGAGCGGCCCAGCACGACCGACCCGAGCAGGCCGATCGCGGCCAGCGCCAGGGTCGGGGCGAGCGCGCAGGCCCAGGCGAGCAGGACGTGTCCGGCCGCGGCGGACGGCGACAGTAGGTGTCCGTCCAGGCCGACCAGCGGGTGGTCGCCGACCGCGGCGAGGCCGCCGGCGATACCGGACGCGCTCAGCCCGACGACGAGCAGCAGGATGACGGTCAGGCTGGCGAGGGCCTTCGCGGCGAAGATCCGGCGGTGCGAGCGGACCGCGACCAGCAGGTGCCGCCAGGTGCCGAGCCGGTCCTCCGCGGCGAAGACGTCCCCGGCGACCAGCGAGGTCAGCAGCGGCAGCGCCCAGCTCCCGGCGAACCCCAGCACCACCAGGGGCCCGGCCCACCCGGTGCCGTGCATCCACCGGCCGAACAGCGTGTCCGACGGCAGCGTGCTCTGCATGCTGACCGCGGCCACGAAGAGCCCGGGCGCGAGCCAGCACACCAGCACCAGCAGCCGGACCCGCCACTGCGAGACGAGCTTCACCAGCTCGAAGCGGTAGCCGCGCGCGACCGAGACGGGGCGCCTGCCGGCGGGGCCGGCGGCGACTGGCGCGTGGGCGACCGGCGCGTCGGCGACCGGCGCACCGGCGGCTGGCGCGTCGGCGACCGGCGCGGCCATGACGGGCGCGGCGGCGGCCGACGGGGCCGTGACGGGCGGGTCCGCGGCTTCTGCGGCTTCCACGTCCGGCGGGGCCGCGGCCGGGGCGTGGTAGCCGCGCGCGACCGAGACGGGGCGCCTGCCGGCGGGGCCGGCGGCGACCGTTGCGGCGGCGGCTGGCGCGGCGGCGGCCGACGGGGCCGTGACGGGCGCGTCCACGGCTTCCGCAGCCGGCGGGGCCGCGGCCGGGGCGGCGGTCATCGCTTCCGTGGCGTCCGGGTCGGCGGTCATCGTGCGGTCTCCTGGGGCGCGGTGAGGGTGAGGAAGGCTGCTTCGAGGGGCGAGGTGACGGGGGCGAGTTCGCGGACCGCGACGCCGGCGCCGACCAGGCGGGCCACCAGGGCGTCGAGCGCGGGGACTTCGGCGCGGACGACGAGGATCTCGGCGCCGCGCCAGGGACGGGCGCCGTCCACCACGTCGATCCCGGGGGTCTTTGCGGCGGCGCGGCGGGCGGCGGCCAGGTCGGAGGTGAGCAGGCGGTAGTCGAGCGCGGCGTTCGCCGCCGCGAGGCCGCCGAGCGGGCCGGAGAAGACCACCCGGCCGGTGGCCAGCAGGGTCGCCTGGGAGCAGAGCGCCTCGATGTCGTCCATGCGGTGGCTGGAGACGACCACGGCCGCGCCGTCGGCCGCGAGCCGCCCGAGCACGTCGTGCACGTGCTTCTTGCCCGCCGGGTCCAGGCCGTTGGACGGCTCGTCGAGCACCAGCAGCCGCGGCCTGGTCAGGAGCGCGGCGGCCAGTCCCAGCCTCTGGCGCATCCCCAGGGAGTAGCCGCGTACGCGGTCGTCGGCCACGTCGGTGAGCCCGACCTCGTCGAGCGCCTCGGCGATCGCGCCGCCGCGCGGGTCCTGCCCGCGCAGCGCGGCCAGTGCCGCGAGGTTCTGCCGGGCGGTGAGCGAGGGGTACAGGCCCGGGCCGTCGACGAAGCCGGCGACGCCGTCGGGGGCGGCGAGCGCCCGGCCGACCTGCGTGCCCAGGATGTCCAGTCGGCCGCCGTCGGCGACGGCCAGGCCCAGCAGCAGGCCGAGCAGCGTGGTCTTGCCCGCGCCGTTCGGCCCGACCAGGCCGTGCACCTGTCCCTGCGCCACCTCCAGATCGATGCCGTCGAGGGCGACGACGTCGCCGAAGCACTTGGTGATTCCCTGAGCCCGGACCGCGAGCGGTGTGTCCATGAGTCCCTTTCCCAGCTGAGCCTCAAGGACCATAAAGACCGCACACAGCCCCTCCACAGGCCGCGAGTTGAACACTTGCCGAACAGCGGGCAGCCGGCAGCACCCCAGTGGATACCGGGGTCGTAACGACGCAACACGGACGGCCGGACCGGGCCGGGGGCACAGGTACGCTCCCCGGCCGGTCCGGCCGTCCGATCAATTGACTTGCTGTGAAGCCGAGTTGTGAACCTGGATTGACAGCGCGTCAGCTCGGCAGACTCCACTGCTGGTTGGCGCTGTCGTAGCAGGTCCAGATCTGCAACCGGGTGCCGTTGGCCGAGCTGGGGCCGGTCGCGTCCAGGCACTTCCCGGAGGCGGAGTTCACCAACTCACCGTTGGACTGGGCCTGCCAGACCTGCGCACCGGTGCCGTTGCAGTCGTACAGCTGGATCTGGGTGCCGTCGGCGGTGCCCGCGGACGTCACGTCCATGCACTTGCCCAGCGCCCGCAGAGTGCCGTCCGAACCCACCGTCCACTGCTGCGCGTTGGTGCCGTTGCAGTCGTAGAGCTGGACCGCGGCGCCGTTGGCGCTGGAGGCGGCGGCCACGTCCACGCACTTGCCGCCGTAGCCGGTGATCGCGCCGGTGGTGCCGCCGCCGGTCCCGCCGCCGCTGCTGCCGGTGGTGAGCTGGCCGAAGATCCGGGAGTAGGCGTAGCCGACGGGCTTGTCGTAGTAGTCGACCTCCCAGAACGACAGCTCCTGCACGCCGTTGGAGGCGGCGAAGCTCTCCAGGGTCTGCGCGTCGGACTGCGAGAAGTACTCGTTGTCGTCGTTCTGGCCGGCGATCGGGGTCAGCCCGAGGCGGCCGTAGGCGGCGGAGGTGGAGATGCCGTACAGCCCGGCGAGCTGGCCGGCGGTGGCGCGGGCGCCGGACTCGGCGTCGTTGAGCGCGTTCTCGCCGTCGCCGAAGTCCATCGTCATGATGTTCACCGCGCTGACGTCGACGCCCTTGCTCTTGGCGTCGGTGAGCACGTTGTACTCCTGCGAGGGCAGCCCGCCGGGGTCGACGGCGAGGGTGTAGGCGACCTGGACGGCCGGGTTCTGCGCCTGGAGCGCGGCGAGCGCCTGGTTGCGGCGCTGGTTGGCGGCGGTGTCGCCCAGCGTGCCGCCCTCGATGTCGAAGTCGAGCCGGGTGATCCCGTAGGTGTTCACCACGTTGGCGTAGGCGGCGGTGAGCGAGGAGACGGAGGTGCAGGTCTGGGCGAGCTCACCGCCCTCGGCGCCGCCGAAGGAGACGATCGCGGTGCCGCCGGCCGCCTTGAGCGCGTTGATCTGCGCGGAGTACGCGCCGACCGCGTCGCCGCTGGCCTCCCACTGCGCGGTGCAGCCGGACTTCGGGATGAGGAAGGCGAGCGTGTAGTACTTCAGGCCGGTGGCGTTGAGGTCCGCCGCCATGTCGTTGGCCGTGGTGCCGTCGATCTGGAGGTAGGGGGCGGCGAAGTGGGCGGGTAGGCCCGTCGCGGCGTGGGCTTCGCCGGCGGTGCCGAGGAAGGCGGCGGTCGCGGCGAGGGCCGTGGTGGCGAGGGACGCGATGCAGTGTCTGAGGCGCATGCGTGGGCTCCGGGGGCCGGTTGGTGGGGGGTGTTTCATGTCGGCCGAGCAGAACCGGAGTCTGCGCCGGAACACGAGACCGCGTCAAGACGTCTGTAAATAAACCTTCCTGACCTGAGGGAGCGGCCCAGCGCGGCCGTACGGGTTCCGGCCACACCGCCGCGCCCGCCACCCGGCCGGCTCCCGCCGGCCGCTCCCGGCCCCGACCTGTGCGTTCACAACCTGGAGGCACCCGCGGCCCGTTGCCCTCCTCCCGCCCCACCCGGCACCGGAAGCGTCCGACAAGTGAAGCCACGGCGCCGTACCCACGTCTTGACATGTCTGCGACCGCTCTGCTTCCTTCGGGAAACACACATTGCTCGAGAGGCCGGACGGTCGTTCAGCCGTCGGCGCGCGACCACGCCGCCGACCCGCGCTGGTCCGGGATGTGCCGCACTTTCTTGTTTCAGAAACACGAACCCTGCCGGGAGGGCCTCATGAAACGTTTCCTGAAACCGGGCCGGACGGCGCGCCGCGCGGCCGGCCCCGCGGTGGCCGCGGTGCTCGTCGCCACCGCGCTGTCGACCGTCGGCGCGACCGGGGCGCACGCCGCCGTCTCCCCGTCGAGCTGGTACAACCTGGTCGCCGCCAACAGCGGCAAGTGCGTGGACGCGGCCTCGGCCGCCACCGCCGACGGCACCGCCGTGCAGCAGTACACCTGCAACGGCACCGCCGCCCAGCAGTGGCAGCTGCGCCCTGCCGCCGACGCCGGCTACTACGGAATCGTCAACGCGGGCGGCGACCAGCCGGCCATCGACGTGGACGGCCCGTCCACCGCGAGCGGCGCCCTCATCCACCTGTGGTCCGACGGCGGTTGGAGCAGCCAGGAGTGGAAGCCGGTCCAGGAGGCCGGCGGCGGCTACCACTTCGTCAACCACTACAGCGGGCTGTGCCTCGACGTGCCCAGCGCCGGGGCCGCGAACGCGGTCCAGTTGCAGCAGTACACCTGCAACGGCACCAGCGCCCAGTCGTTCGCACTCGACGACGCCGGCGGCGGCAGCGGCACCGCCCCGCCGACCAACCCCGACAACCCCGACCTCGGGCCCGACGTCAAGGTCTTCGACCCGTCGATGTCCGCGTCGTCCATCCAGTCGACCATCGACTCGGTCTACGACACGCAGGAGTCGAACCAGTTCGGCGGCAACCGCTACGCGCTGCTGTTCACGCCCGGCAGCTACGACGTGGACGTGCCAGTGGGCTTCTACACCCAGGTGGCCGGGCTCGGCGCGTCCCCGGACGACGTCTCGCTGACCGGCGGCGGGGTGCACGTGGACGCCGGCTGGTCGGGCGGCAACGCCACGCAGAACTTCTGGCGCGACGTGGAGAACCTGTCGGACACGCCCGCTTCGGGAACGCTGGAGTACGCCGTCTCGCAGGCCGACCCGTTCCGGCGGGTGGACGTGCACGGCAACATGGTCCTGGACGACAACTCCTCCGGGAACACCAGCAGCAACTGGTCCTCCGGCGGCTTCATCGGCGACTCGCGCGTCTCCGGCCAGATCAACTCCGGTACCCAGCAGCAGTTCCTGACCCAGGACACCGCCATGGGCAGCTGGGCCGGCTCCAACTGGAACATGGTCTTCGTCGGCGACAACGGCGCCCCCGCCCAGTCGTTCCCCACCTACACCACGGTCGGCCAGTCCCCCGCCGTGCGCGAGAAGCCGTACCTCTACACCGACTCGACCGGCCTGTACAACGTGATGGTGCCGGGCCTGCGCACGAACGCCACCGGCCCGGACTGGACCGGCGGTTCGACCGCGGGCACCTCGATCCCGATCACCAAGTTCTACGTGGTGAGGTCCGGGGACACCGCGGCGACCATCAACGCGGCGCTGGCCGCAGGGTCCAACCTGCTCTTCACCCCCGGCGTGTACCACCTCAGCGCGCCGATCGACATCACCCGGCCGGACACCGTCGTGCTCGGCCTCGGCCTGGCCACGCTGGTGCCCGACAACGGCGTCACCGCGATCACCACCGCCGACGTGAACGGCATCGACATCGCCGGGCTGATCGTCAGCGCGGGCACCACCAACAGCAACTCCCTGGTGCAGATCGGCCCGTCGGGCTCCTCCGCCGACCACGCGGCCGACCCGATCGCCCTCCAGGACGTCTTCTTCCGGGTCGGCGGCGACGCCGCGGGCAAGGCCACCGCGTCGCTCGTCGTCAACAGCGACGACACCATCGGCAGCGACCTGTGGATCTGGCGCGCGGACCACGGCAACAGCGGCACCGTCGGCTGGAACACCAACACCGCGGCCAACGGGCTGGTGGTGGACGGCGACGACGTCACCATGTACGGCCTGGCCGTCGAGCACTACCAGAAGTACCAGACCCTCTGGAACGGCAACGGCGGCCGGACGTACTTCTACCAGTCCGAGATGCCCTACGACGTGCCGGACAACGCCAGTTGGACACCGGGCGGCGGCGAGAACGGCTACCCCTCGTACAAGGTCGCGGACTCGGTGACCTCGCACCAGGCGTGGGGGCTCGGCGTCTACTGCTACATGAGCACCAACCCCTCGGTGGTGGCCGACCGCGCCATCGAGGTGCCCGGCAGCGGCTCGTCCTTCAAGGACATGGTGACCGTGTCCCTGGGCGGCGACGGCACCATCAGCCATGTGATCAACAACTCCGGCGGGAAGGTCACCGGCGGCAGCACGGTGACCTATCTGAACTCGGGACCCTGATCACCCCGGCCGCACGGTGAACTGCCCCTGGGAAAGCCTGACTCAGGGCTCCCCAGGCGCCTCGCCCGGAACGGCCCCTTCGTCGACGGCGCCGAACCGGCGGGCGGCCCGGTCGAACGCGTCCTGCGGCTGGCCGCCGCACGGCTGGACGGCGGCAGCCTGCGGACCGCCGCCTCCTACGGCTCGGATACGACTCCATGCCTGGCCTGCGTCCATGCGTCGGTGGCCATCAAAGTGACGAGGGTCGTACCTGCGGTCCCGGCAAGCGCCAGCGCGTCCTGATCCACGTGCTCCCCCTTGACGTGATATGTGCAGCGTGCTGCTTCGACCAGGCTACGCGAGGACGAAGGAGGTCCAGGAAGACTATCCGGGCCCCTCGTCAGTCGGCGGAGCCGTGGTGAGGCCACCGACCGCCTGGCACAGACCGTCGGCCAGGTTCAGCAGGTTCTCCCGAAAGGCCCCGACCCGGTGGTGGAACGCTTCCTCCGTCGCGAACCGGGCCGGGGTGTTCATCAGCAGGGCGTGCAGGGCGTGTGCCTGCCGGATGTCCGCGTCCAGGACGAGCCTGCTGCCGCTCTCCGCCGGCTCGGCACCGGCGAGCAGCGCGTCGAGTTCCCCTCCGGCCGGGCCGAGTACGAGTTCCACCTCCGTGGCGGAGACCGTGCTCTCCAGGAAGGCGGCGAGCGCGTTGACGAGCAGCCAGTGCTGCGATGCGGTCAACCGCAGACGGAAGCCGCGGCCCGCCCGCTCGACGAGTACCCGGGTCCTCATCCGCCCTCCTTGATCGGATCGAAGCGCTTGGCGAAGCTCTCGGGGCTCATGAGGTAGCCGTGGATCATGCGGGAGTTCTTGATGATAGCCACCCCCTTGTCCTCGTCGTAGACGGCGTACGCCTTCGACGCCCCTTCCTCGATCCGGGAGTCCACATGGGTGAAGGGCACGTTCCGGTACTTCGCGAAGTACCTGGCGAGCGCCTGCGGATCGTGGCCGATGCCCGGAATCGTGTGGCTGGCCGCCCTGGCCCGGTCCGGCCCGTGCATCACCTGCTCGTTGTAGTCGACACCGTCGGCGACCTGCGGACCGTACTTGTCGTCGATCGCGTTCCAGTCGTCGTCGGTGAGCCCGTCGGCGCTTCCGGCGCACGCCTCCGCCCCGTCGGGGTCGTCCGCGGCCCCGCCGTCACCGGACGTGTCGTCGACCGCGGCCGCGCCGTGGCGCACCGGCCGCGCGACCAGGCCGACCGGTTCCATGTCCGCGCCGGCCGGACCGGTGAACGCGGCCTCCTCGCAGTCGGAGTTGTCCTTGGCCCACTGGTCGGCCGCGCTCTGTTCGTCCTGCTCGCCGCTGACGTACGTGTCGACCGTTGCCTGCACGACCGCCTCGGCCCACACCTCGGCGGTGCCGCCGTAGTCCAGCGTGTACGGCACCTCGGCGTCATGGCCGGACTCCTCCGCCTCCTCGTTCGCCTCCTCCTGGGCCTGCTCCTTGATCTCCGCGACGATCGGGGCGACCTCGGGGTCGGGGCAGCTGATCGTCCCGCTCCCGTTGACCGGAAGCGTCGCCTGCCCGGTGCAGCCGCCGCCGTCCTTGCCGTTGACCGTGACGGTGGCGGTCAGACGGGCGGTGACCGTCCCGGACACGCGGGAGGCGCTGCCGGCGGTGGTCGTGCTCGTCACGTGCGCGGTGACCGTGCAGCTGCTGTCCGAGCAGTCCAGCGACTCCTGGCCCTCGACGTCGAACTGGATGCCGAGGTCGACCGCGCTCTTGAGCTTCTCGGTCTGGTTCTTGAGGTCACCGAGCGTCTGGTCCACGTCCGACGGGGACATCTGCGCGAAGTTCGTCCGGCCGAGCCCGTTCAGGCCGCCCGCCGCGGCCGGGGCGACCCGGCCGGCCGTGAGCGGAGCTGCCGACGGGGGCTGCGCTGCCGGCAGGCGCTGCCCTGCCGGCGTCCGCTGATCGGCCGCGGCTGCCGACGACGGCGTACCCCCCGCCCGCGACGAATCCGGACCCACCCGGAGCACGCGGTAGGGCTTCGCGGCGGACACGTACAGCACACCGTCGGGCGTCGTGACCCGCCAGGCCCGGTCGGAGCCGATGACGACCGGTGCGTCACCGACCTGCGGGAAGTCGGTGGCCTTCTCCAGCCCGGCCCACAAGGAGTCGGCGAGTGCCGCGGGCGTCCCGAGGCCCTTCGGAAGGGCGGCACTCAGCGTGTCGTCCCCGGTGATCCACTGCCCCTTCAGCGCCGATGACGGTGCGTCTCCGGGCAGACCCGCCAGCAGTTCCTGCGGGGGCTTGACGTATGTCCGGCCGCCCACGGTCAGGATGTCGATCTGCTGCCCGGCGAAGGAGACCGTGCCGAGTTCCTCGCCGCCGCTGGTGACCTTGAGGTCCCACTCGCCGACCCCGGCGGCGGAGCCGGAGTAGTGCACCACCGGTTGCGCGGCGAGGTTGTCCAGCGCGAGGTAGAACGGCGCCTTCCGTAACTCGGGCGCCTTTGTGTGCGTCGGCACCGTGAGCCAGACGGCCAGGCCGGCGCCCAGGCACAGTGCCAGCACGGCGGCCAGGATCAGGCGGCCGCGTCGCGCGGGTAACCACGACCGGAACCGGCCGTTCGACGGCGGACGGGCGGGCGGGGGCGGGGGCGGGGGCGGCGAGAACGACGCGGTGCGAGGCGGTCCGGTCGGCCGGGGAGGCGCCGCCGGGTACAGGGTCGGAGGCGGGGGAAGCCGAGTGGGAGGCTGGGGCGGAACCGTCGGAGGCGGACCTGCGGGGTGCGCGCCGGGCGCCGCGGGCCGGTCCTCCGGGGAGGACGGGGACGACGGGGACGACGAGGAAGACGGCTTCCGCGGAACCGCCCCCGCGCCCGAACTCCCCTGCCGCGCCGAAGGGTTCGCGTCGCCGGGCTCCGCGCCCCCGGTAGGCCAGTGGCCCATGGTTCCTCACCCACCACTTCTGTCCCCCGTCGAGGCCGACGAGCCTACGGCGCACCGCACGCACGCCGACAGACCTCGGCCACGAAGGAGAGCGCCGGATGGTGTGAAGATCGCATGGTCACGCGCCTGAGCGGCCGGCGCCATACGCCCCTGCCCAGTAGCGTCGGCCCGCTCAGCCCGTGGCGATGCCCCGGGCGGCGAGGGCGTCAGCGAGGTGGGGCGGGAAGATCCCGCAGTTGCGGACACCCGCGATACGCGTGAGGCGCGGCAGCAGCGCGGCGCACGGGCGACCGAGCCGCCCGCCACCCCTCACTGCGGCCAGGCGGCCAGCAGGTCGGCGGGGCCGTACGCGGCATCCAGACCCGGGCAGTCGATTCCACTGCGCGAGACCGCGACGACGGGGACGGGCTCACCGGTGAGAGCGGCGCGGTGGCGGTGAAGGGCAGCCAGGTCGTGGCGGTCGCGCCTGCGCCTGGGCCGAAGCCGATCGCGACCCGTCCCGCGCGGCCGTCGCCATCCGCTTCTGGCAGCACATCGACGACGCGCAGTACGCCCGCACGGCGCGTGCGGGAACCGGACCACGGACCACGGAAGAAGAGGAACGATGACCCACCGCTTTCCCAGCCTGCTGCTGGTCGCGCTCTGCGGCCTCGCACCGGTCGCGCTCGGGAACGTCCTGCACTGGTCCGCGTGGCTGTGGGGCTTCCTGTGCGCGGTCACGCTCTCGGGCGCCCTGCTGCTGCGGATGACGGCGGCCGGTACCGGCGGCACATCGACCGGCGGTCCGTACGACGACGGCAGCCCGGAGGAGACCGAGGAGGCCGCCGTCCGCTGGGAGTCCGAGCAGCCCGCGCCGCCGATGCTGCCGCCGTACCAGGTCACACAGGTCGCCGAGGTGGCGCTGCCGAGCGCGGCCGACGGCTACGACTTCCTCTTCTCCGCCGCCGTGTCCTGGCGGCCGGTCGCCGAACACGTCGGCCGGGCCGACGACACCTGGTCGTCCTTCGCCGCGTCCTCGGTGGTCAGCCGGGCCCTGGAGCTCGTCCGCTACGAGGAGCCGACCCGGGTGACCTTCGCGCAGCTCCTGCTGGACGGGGAGTTGGGCGTCCCGCTCGTCGACCGCAGCGGGCGGGTGGAGGCCAGGGCGGCCGACGTGACGCTGGAGCTGTCCCCCGCGGACCGCGACCGGCTGCGCCGGCTCGCCGACCTGCGCAAGGACGAGGCGCTCTGGGAGCACGAGCGGCAGCACGAGCGCAACAAGCGGGACTACCTCGGCGGCGATGTGCTCAAGAGCACAGGCAGCGCCGTGGTGTGGTGGCTGGCCCGGCACGAGGACGAGATCGAGCGGGCGGTCGACATGATCGGTCCGCTCGCCCGGGTCACCGCGGCGGCCAACGACGAGGAGGTGCCCGAGCTCTTCCGCGACCTGCTCGTCCCGCCGGTGGGCGCGACCGGAACGGCGACCGTCGGCGGCCCGCCGTGGGGCGGGTTCGGCCCGGCCGGCGGGGCCGGGGTGTTCGACCGCGAGGAAGAGGTGGGCGTGGCGGAACGGCTGCGTCTGCTGCTGACGGCGGTCGGCCTCAAGCCGGACATGGACGCGTACACGGTGTTCGTGCACCGCGTGGTGCGCGACCTGGAGGCGGCGGAGCTGAACGAGGCCGCGGCGGAGATCCGGCGTGCCTTTCCCCGGACGACCACCGGGACCGGTACCGGCGCCGGGTACGGCGACGAGGGTCCGTACATGGACGAAACGGCTGAGCCGCAGGGAGAACCCGAGTCCGGACCCGGCTGGCAGGAGCCGCAGGACAGCGACGAGGCCGACCCGGCGCCCCCGCACTTCTGGGGTCCCCCGCCGGCTGCCCCGCCCGAGGAAGCCGCCTCGGGCGGGCCCGCCCAGTAGCGCCGGACCCCGTACGGTTTCCTCATCGTCAGGACCAATCCGCCGCGACGCCGGCACCGGATCACCTCCGGAGATGCACCAACAGCGGAGGCCCAGGTGAGAGAAGCCGTTCATATCGGCAGGAACCCCTCGTCGGAACCGGATCTTGAGGAGTTGGTGGGCCGCGTGGCCCTGGGTGACGAGGAGGCGTTCGCCGCCGTCTACGACGCCGTGGCCGGTTCCGTGCTGGGGGTCGCGCGTGCCGTGCTGCGTGATCAGGCGCAGTCGGAGGAGGTGGCGCAGGAGGTGCTGGTGGAGGTGTGGCGCAAGGCCCCCCGCTACCGGCGCGACCGCGGAACGGCGATCAACTGGATTCTCACCCTGGCGCACCGCCGTGCCGTGGACCGGGTCCGCTCCGTGGAGGCCGCGGCCGCCCGGGACCACAAGGCCGCGCTGCTGGCGCGGACGGCCGAGTTCGACGAGGTGACCGAGCAGGTCGAGGCCAGGCTGGAGCGGGAACAGGTACGGCGGTGCCTGCGCACGCTGACCGCGATCCAGCACCAGGCCGTCACGCTCGCCTACTACCGCGGACTGACCTACAGCCAGGTGGCCGAGGCGCTCGCCCTTCCGCTGGGGACGGCCAAGACCCGGTTGCGGGACGGGCTGATCCGCCTGCGCGACTGCCTGGGGGTGACCGCGTGACCGCCACCGGCGATCTGCACCGGATGACCGGGGCCTACGCCCTGCACGCCCTGCCCGACGCCGAACTCACCGCGTTCGAGCACCACCTGGCGAGCTGCGAACCCTGTGCGCAGGAGGCCGCCGAGTTGTCGGCCACCGCGGCCCGGCTCGGTCTCGCCGTCACCGTGACGCCTCCGGCGGGCATGCGCGAGCAGGTTCTGCGGCGCGTCGGGTCGGTCCGGCAGGAGCCGCCGGGCGGGGCGAGCACCGGCCGCACGCGCCATGCCGCGGTACGGGCCCGGCTGCTGTCGCGGTGGGCGCTGGCCGCCTGCCTCGCGGTCGCGGCCGCACTCGGGGGCACGACGTTCTGGCAGCACCAGCGGGCGGAGGACGCCCTGCGCCAGGCGCACCGGGCGCAGCGCGGCACCGAGGCGATCACGGCCGTCCTGACCTCGCCGGACGCCAGGACGCGCACCGCCGCGCTGCGGGGCGGTGCCAGCGGTACGGTCGTGGTCTCGCGGGAACGGGACCAGGCGGTGTTCCTCGTCTCGGGGATGGCGCGTCCGGCCGCGGGCAAGGTCTACCAGTTGTGGTTCGACGACGGCGGCACCATGCGCGCGGCCGGCCTGATGGACCCCGACCGCACCGACCAGGCCGTTCTTCTGCACGGGGCCGTCGACGGGGCCTCGGGCGTCGGGGTCACCGTGGAACCGGTGGGCGGCTCGAAGGCGCCGACCTCCGCGCCGCTCGCCCTCCTGGGCTTCCCCGCCTGAGTTCCGCGGGCCAGGGCCTGGGCCGGGGGCCGGGCGCCCGGGCTGGGCGCCGCTGGTCCCGTCAGGGCGCCACCGGCCCCGGTCAGGGCCCCCGCCTGGGCGGGCGGGGGATGAACCCGCTGGTGCGCGCCACATACGCGGCATAACCCGGCCGTTCGGCCATGTGCCGTTCCAGCAGCCGCTTTCCGCTGCCTTTCGTCAGCAGCAGGCTCATCACCACCGGGGAGACCACGGACACGCCGGCCGCCGCCGGGTTGTCGCAGGCCAGCAGGAACAGCCCCCACCACACGCAGAAGTCGCCGAAGTAGTTGGGGTGCCGGGTCCAGGACCACAGGCCGCGGTCCATGATCTTTCCCCTGCCCGCGGGATCGGCCTTGAAGCGGGCGA
Source organism: Actinacidiphila sp. bgisy145 (assembly GCF_057708125.1). NCBI lineage: Bacteria > Bacillati > Actinomycetota > Actinomycetes > Kitasatosporales > Streptomycetaceae > Actinacidiphila > Actinacidiphila sp. bgisy145. The sequence goes on along the minus strand of NZ_JBYIRL010000003.1, from coordinate 230,646 downwards.
GTTGGGCGTCGCCCACCGCCTCGAAGGCCAGGCCGACCGCCCACAGGGCGACCCCGGCCCGACCGAGCACCGACGGCGGGCCCTGCACGTACTGCGCCGCCTGCACCGGCAGGGACACCAGCCACACCAGCGCGCCCTGGAGCAGGTAGACCTTCCGCAGGGCGTACGCGTTCCGGTGGCCCGGCGCCTTCGCGAGCATCGCCTCGTAGCGCGGGTCCTCGCCGTGGCCGCGCCCCCGGCGGGCGATGTGTGCCGCGAGCCGCAGCCCCCACACCGCCGTCAGCACCGTCACCAGCAGCCGTCGTACGAGGTCGCCCTGCCCGGCGGAGGCGGCGAAGGTGACCGCGGCCACGGCGGTGAAGCCGATGCCCCAGGCGACATCCACGATCCGGTGGCGGCCCGCGCGCACCGCGACCGCGAAGGTGGCCAGCATGACCGCGAGGGCCGCGGCGGCGGCCCAGGCGAGGTTCGGCGCGAAACCGCCCCACCCGAACCCGCCCGGCATGAACCCGCTCACGGCTTCGCCGCCCCCTTCTGGTGGACGCTGCTCATCGCGCGGGCCCCTCCTTCGTGAAGAGGTACTGCTGGACATCGAGGTAGCCGGCCCGGAAACCGGCCTCGGAGTAGGCGAGGTAGAAGGTCCACAGCCGGCGGAAGGTCTCGTCGAAGCCCAGCGCCGCCGTCTCCTCGGCGCGTTCGGTGAAGCGCTCCCGCCACAGGCGCAGCGTCTCGGCGTAGTGGGCGCCGAAAGCGTCGCGGCGGGTGAGGCGCAAGCGGGTGTGGTCGCGGACGGTCTCCTCGATCGCCCGCGTGGAGGGGATGAGGCCGCCGGGGAAGACGTACTTGTGAATCCAGGTGAAGGTGCCGCGGGAGGCGAGCATCCGCTCGTGCGGCATGGTGATCGCTTGCAGCGCGACCCGGCCGCCCGGCGCCAGCCGCTCGTCGAGTGTGCGGAAGTACGCCGGCCAGAACTCCGCGCCGACCGCCTCGATCATCTCCACGCTGACCACGGCGTCGTACGTGCCGCGGGCCTCGCGGTAGTCGCACAGTTCGACGCGGACCCGGTCCTCGAGTCCCGCCGCGCGGACCCGTTCCAGGGCCAGGTCGCGCTGCTCGCGGGAGAGGGTGAGGGAGGTGACGCGGGCGCCGCGGGCGGCAGCTCGCAGGGCCAGTTCGCCCCAGCCGGTGCCGATCTCCAGCAGCCGGGTGCCCGCGCCGGCGGCGGCCAGGTCGAGCAGCCGGTCGATCTTGCGGTGCTGCGCCTCGGCGAGCCGCTCCCAACGCGCCGGGAATCCCCGGAAGACGGCCGCGGAGTAGGTGAGGGTGGGGTCGAGGAAGAGCGCGAACAGGTCGTTGGACAGGTCGTAGTGGCGGCTGATGTTGGCCCGGGACCCGTCGGGTGTGTTGCGCTCGTCGTGCGGGTGGCGCGGCGCCCACAGCCGGCGCAGCCGCTGCAACGGGGCGGGCACCAGGTCGGCGACGTGCTCGGCCAGTACGGTCAGGACGGCGACCACGTCGGGTGCGTCCCACTCGCCGGCCAGGTAGGACTCGCCGAAGCCGACCAGCCCGCCGGTCCCGATCCGGGCGTGGAAGGCGGCCGGGTCGCGCACCTCCAGCAGCGGCCCGCCCTGCCCCCGGGTCTGCCCGCCGGCGAACCGGGCCCGCAACGGCAGCCCCCGCAGGGCTCGGCGGACGACCGCCTCGGTCAGGGTCCGGCGCGCCCGCGACGCCGGCGGCACCGCGGCGACGTCCGGCCACCGGGCGGGGTCCACGGCGCCGCTGCGTGCTTGCGCTGTTTTCATGTCGTCTTCTCCGGGCGGGTGCTGGCGGGGCGCGGCTGGAGCGGCAGTCCCCGCAGGTAGAGGCGTATGCCGTGGGCGCGGATCGCGGCCGACACGGCGAGGGTGGACCAGGGGTGGCGCAGCGCCTGCCGCAGCAGTCCGCGGGCGGTGGCCTCCCGCCGCTCGCCGCGCACGGTCGCGGTGAGGGCCCGTCCGCCCTCGCGGTCCAGGTGCACAGCGAGGTCGAGTCGTTCGCCGGGGGCCTGAAGGCGCATGCGGTAGTGGCCGTCGACGGGGAGGAACGGCGAGACGTGGAACTCCTTCGGGGTGTCCGCCTTCCCGGTCGCGTCCGGCGTCAGCAGGTAGCAGTGGCGGCCGCCGTACGTGTTGTGCACCTCGGCGACCACACAGCGCAGGTCGCCCGCCGGGCGGTGGCACCAGTAGAGGGTCAGGGGGTTGAAGACGTACCCGAACACCCGGGCGTGGGTGAGCATCAGGACGTGCCCGCCGTCCAGGGACACACCGTGCGCGGCGAGGAAGCCGTCCAACCCGGCGCGGATCGAGGGTTGTTCGCCGGTGAAGTGGTCACGGGGATCGAAGCGCGCCAACGGCCGTAGCGGAAGGGGGAGTCGGGGCAGGCGGTCGGGGTCGACCAGCCACAGGTACGTCCGGTGGCGCAGCGCGTACCGCCGGGGGCCGCTGCGCACATGCGCGACGGTGCACGGATACAGGGCGGGTACGGCGCTCACCAGTGCGCCCCCAGCGCTGCGGCCGCCTCGGCGCCGGAGCGGCAGCCGTCCTCGTGGAACCCCCAGCCGTGGTAGGCGCCCGCGAACGCGCAGACCGGGCTGTTCAGTTCGGGCAGCCGCCGCTGCGCGGCCACCGACTCGGCGGTGTGGAGGGGGTGTTCGTAGACCATGCGGGCCAGCACCCGGCCCGGGTCGACGCGGTCCTCACCGCCCAGGGTGACCACGAACGTCTCGGCGGCGTCCAGGCGTTGCAGCCGGTTCATGTCGTAGCTGACCCGTACCCGGTCCGCGTCGGCGGTGCACGAGGGCATCAGGTAGTTCCAGGAGGCGCGCGCCCGCGCGGCACGCGGCAGCAGCCGGGTGTCGGTGTGCAGCAGCGTGGCGTTGCGGGAGTAGCGGAAGGCGCCCAGGAGTTCGCGCTCCGGCCCGGTCGGGTCGGCGAGCAGCCGCAGCGCCTGGTCGGGGTGGACGGCGATCACCACGGCGTCGTACGACTCGGTGGCGCCGTCCCCGTCCGTGACCTCGGCCCCGTCGGCGTGGCGCCGGACCGCGCGCACCGGTGTGCCGGTGCGGACCTCGGCGACGTGCTTGGCGACGCGGTCGACGTACTCCCGTGAACCGCCGCTGACCGTACGCCACTTCGGGGAGCCGGCCACCGACAGCATGCCGTGCTGGGCGAGGAAGCGGAACAGGTAGGCGGCGGGGTAGCCCCGGGCGCCGGCGGCGTCGCAGGACCACACCGCCGAGACCACCGGGGTCATGAAGTGGGTGCGGAAGTAGGGGGAGAAGCCCTCGCGGTCGAGGAACCCGCCCAGCGTGAGCCCCTCTTCGCCGCCGCGGGCCAGCAGCCGCCGCGCCGCCCGGTGGAAGGCGGGCACCTCGGACAGCAGTCGCAGGTAGCGGCCTCGCAGCAGGCTCCGGGGCCGGGCGAGCAGCCCGGCCGGGCCGCGCGCACCGGCGTACTGAAGGCCGCACCCCTCGCACCGCACCGACATGCTCATCTCCGACTCCTGCGTGGCCACGCCGAGCTCGTCGAACAACCGCAGCAGGTGCGGGTAGGTGCGGCGGTTGTGCACGATGAACCCGGAGTCGACGCGGTGCGCCCGCCCGTCGGAGGGCGATGTCACGTCGTGCGTGTGCGCGTGCCCGCCGAGCCGGCCGTCGGCCTCGTACAAGGTGACGTGCCGGCTGCGGCTGAGGACGTACGCGGCGGTCAGCCCGGCCACGCCGGAGCCCACCACGGCCGTACGGCGCCGCCGGCCGTCCCCTTTCCGCGGTTCCTTCACTCCCTCCGCATCGTGCCCGGCCCCGGCCCGCGTCCGCGCCATCGTCTTCGCTCCCGCCCTCGGTGATCACTGTTCGCTCGTAATCCGGAGCGGCTCGGGCGGCGGATTGGCCGGGGCGCCGTTCGTTCGGCGCGCGGTACGCCGCGGCCGGGCCCCGCGGTGTCAGCTGGTGGGCATCAGGACGCTGTCGATGATGTACACCGTGGCGTTGGCCGTCTTGACGTTGCCGCAGACGACCTTGGCGGAGCCGTTGACGGTGTAGGACTCGCCCGAGCCGGAGGTGGTGAGCGTCGCCTTCTCCAGCGTCGGGAAGGAGCCGTGCGCCAGGTCCTTCGGCGCGAGCTGCTTGCCGACGACGTGGTAGGTGAGGATCTTCGTCAGCTGGGCCTTGTCATTGAGGACCTTGTCCAGGGTGGCCTTCGGGATCTTCGCGAAGGCGTCGTTGGTGGGCGCGAACACGGTGATGTTCTGGGCGTTGTTGAGGGTGTCGACCAGGCCGGCCTTCTTGACCGCGGCCACCAGCGTGGACAGCGCCGGGTTGTTGGAGGCGGCCGTGGCGACCGGGTCCTGGGCCATGCCGTCGAAGGAGCCGGCACCGTTCTCGGGCACGGCCGAACAGGCCGGACCGAACGGCTGGTCGGCCGAGGCGGTGCTGCCGGCGGAGCCCTTCATGGCGTCGTCGGAAGGGGCGGCGGATGCCGACGCCTTGGCGGAGGAGTCGGACTTGGCGGAGTCGCCGCTGTTGTCGGAGCAGGCGCTGAGGGCCAGCGGCAGGGCGGCCGCGGCGGCCAGGGTGACGGCGATACGGCGGATACGGGTGTTCACGGGGTTCTCCTGGTGGATCGGTGGATGAGTGGATGAGTGGATGTCACGGCAGCAGGTGCTGCCTTGTCGGTACGGGGAAACGGTCTTGGGGGGACTTGGCGGGTCTCGGCGGGTCTCGGCGCGGCTCAGTCGACGGTGACGACCACGGAGTGCCATCCGCTGGCCCCGTCGGGGATGGTGCGGGTGCGTTTGTCGGTCTGCCGCGCACCCGTACGGTCGGTGGCCCGCACGGTGAGGGTGTGGCCGCCCCTGGTCGCCTGCCACGGGAAGGACCACTGGCGCCAGGTGTCGGCGGTGTCCTCGGCGGCGAGCCGGGCCGGCTGCCAGGGGCCGTCGTCGACGCGGACCTCGACCCTGTCGATGCCGCGGTGCTGGGCCCACGCGGTACCGGCGACCATGACGGCGCCGGCCTTCGGCCGAGCGAAGGGCTTCGGCGTGTCGATGCGTGACCCGGTCTTGATCGGCGCTCGGCGGGCCCAGCCCCGCTTGACCCAGTAGGGGTCGTAGGAGTCGAACGTGGTCAGCTCGATCTCCTTGATCCACTTGCAGGCGGACACGAAGCCGTAGAGCCCGGGTACGACCATGCGGACCGGGAAGCCGTGCGCGAAGGGCAGCGGGGTGCCGTTCATGCCGAGCGCGAGAAGGGCGTCCCGGCCGTCCATGACGTCCTCGACCGGGCTGCCGATCGTCATGCCGTCCACCGAGCGGGCCACCAGCTGGTCGGCCGGGCCGCCGCGGGAGGGCGGCTCCACCCCGCACTCGGCCAGCAGGTCGGCCAGCCGCACGCCGATCCAGCGGGCGTTGCCGACGTAGGGACCGCCGACCTCGTTGGAGACGCAGGTGAGCGTGATGTCGCGCTCCACCAGATCCCGCCGCAGCAGGTCGTCGAAGGAGAGCGTGCGCGGCCGGGCAACACCCTTGCCGTGGAGGCGCAGCCGCCAGGTGCTGGCGTCCACCTTCGGCACCACCAGAGCGGTGTCCACCCGGTAGAAGTCGCTGTTGGACGTCACGAAGGGGCTGATCCCCGCGATCGCGAGCCCGGCGCCCCGGGGAACGGCCGCCGCCGGCGAGGCTGGGCGCGGCAGCGTGATGCTCGCGCGTGAGGCGACGGCGGCGTGGCCGCGCGCACCGTTCAGGCTCCTGCCGAGGACGCCGGCTCCGACCGACGCTGCGGCGGCCGCTGTCGCCGCGACCACGAAGCCGCGGCGGTCCCATCCCTCGCCCGACGAGGGCACCTCCGGTACGTCGGCGGCTTCGCCCGCGCGCCCGGGGCGGGTGAGACGGCCGACCAGGAGGAAGAGCACCGCGGCTCCGGCGAGCGCACCCGCCAGGGAGGGCAGCGCATCGGTGGGACCGGTCGAGTCCGGCCGGTTCAGGGCCGCGGCGGCCCCCACCACGCCGAACACCATGACGCCGGCGGCTCCGGTACGGCGGAAGCGCAGCGCCGCGGCTCCCAGCGCCAGGGCGAAGAGCATCAGCACGGCGAGGATGCCGAGTTGGAGAACCGTCTTGTCCTCGGTGCCGAAATGCCGGATGGCCCAGTCCTTCACGGCGGCGGGCGTACGGTCGATGGCCGCCCCGCCGACGGCCACGACCGGACTCGCCTCCGGGCGCACCGCCGCCGACGCCAGTTCGGCGACGCCGAGCGATGCGACGCCGGCCAGCACGCCGCTGCCGGCGGCCAGGCCGCGCCGGGCCCAGCCGGGGCGTTGCCGCGTTCTCTTCTCGTCGTCGGTCACGGCCGGAATCCGGCTCCGTGCGTCCGGTGGATTGGTCAACTCCCCCATCGAGTGAACATTTCCGCCGGACCCATCCGCAGCGGCCACGGCAACGGATAACGGGGAATTCGGCGAACGCGGCGTATGCGCGGCCCGATCAGGAGGCGGTGGTCCGGACCGGAGACCCGCGGCGCCCCGGACCCCTCGTCCGCCGGCGAAAGACCGGCGCCCCGGCCAATCCGCTGCCCCTGACGGCCTCGGATCACCCGCGTACGGCGTCAAGCCGCGACCGCCGCCCGACGCCGTACGAGGCGGGCGTCCGGAGCGCTCCCGGTGGGCGGGGCGGCGGGCATCCGGCGCATCGTCACGAGTTGCTCGCGCAACGCCCCTACAGGTAGGAGACCCCCACCCGATGAAGACACCCCGGAAGCCCCGGACCACCCCCACCACGCGGACCCCGCGCACCACCCGGTTGTCCCGGACCTCGCGGCCCGGCGCCGCCCACCAGCTCGCCGCACTCGCCGAAACAGCGCTCGGCGGCCCGCTCCCGCTGGCCCTGCGCGCCTGGGACGGCAGCGAAGCCGGCCCGGCCGGCGGCCCCGTCGTCGTGATCCGCTCCCGGCGGGCGCTGCGCCGTCTGCTCTGGCAGCCGGGCGAACTGGGCCTGGCCCAGGCGTACATCACCGGCGAGATCGACGTCGAGGGCGATCTCGCCGACGGTCTGCGCGCGATGTGGGCCGCCGCGCGGGAACGCCGTCTGCACGCGCCCCGCCTCGGGCCCGGCGACCTGTCCCGGGCCGCTGGTACGGCGCTCCTGCTGGGCGCCGCCGGCCCGCGGCCGCCCGTACCGGCCTCGCAGGCGCGGCTGCGCGGCGGCCTGCACACCAAGGCCCGCGACCGGGCCGCCATCAGCCACCACTACGACCTGTCCAACGACTTCTACCGGCTGCTCCTCGACGAGACCATGGCGTACTCCTGCGGCTACTGGACGCGCCAGGACCCGGACTTCACCGCGGCCGACGCCCAGCGCGCCAAGCTGGAACTGATCTGCCGCAAGCTCGACCTGCGACCGGGCGCGCGGCTGCTGGACATCGGCTGCGGCTGGGGTTCCCTCACGCTGTACGCGGCCGAGCGGCACCGGGCGAAGGTCACCGCCGTCACCCTGGCGGGAGAGCAGGCGGCCCACGTACGGGAGCAGGTCGCCGAACGCGGACTGCGGGACCTGGTCGAGGTGGTGTGCCAGGACTACCGGGACATCACGGGCGGCGGCTACGACGCCGTGTCCGCGGTCGAGATGGGCGAGCACGTCGGACCCGCCGGGTACCCGGCGTTCGCCGCCGCCCTGCACCGGCTGGTCCGCCCCCGAGGACGCGTGCTGGTGCAGCAGATGTCGCGGGGGGCGACGGCGCCCGGCGGCGGCGCCTTCATCGAGGCGTACATCGCCCCGGACATGCACATGCGCCCGCTCGGCGAAACGGTCGCCCTGCTGGAAGAAGCGGGGCTCGAGGTCCGCTCGGCCGAATCGCTCCGCGAGCACTACGTCCTGACGGTCGCCGCCTGGCACCGCACCCTCGAGGAACGCTGGGCCGACTTCGTCGCGCTCGTCGGCGAGGAGACGGCCCGCGTGTGGCGCCTCTACCTGGTGGGGGCGGCCCTGGCCTTCGAGGAGCGCCGGATGGGAGTCGACCAGGTCCTGGCCGTGCGTCCCACCGCCGACGGGCGAGCGGGCATGCCCGCGGCACCCGGGGGTTGGCAGGCGGCGCGCGACTCCGGCTGAGGAGCAGGACGACGGGGCCGTACCCTCAGGGCGGCCGTAGGAAAGGGGCGCCGGCATGGCACCGCACACCACCCACTCCCCCGCGCTGCTGTCGCGCCGGGCGCCCGATCGCCCCGTGGCCGCCGTCCTGTTCCTGCACGGTGGCCGGGCCGACAGCCGGGCGCCGTCACGTCCCTGGCACCTGGCGGCCCTGCGGATGCACCCCTTCGTCCGGGCGGTGGCCGCCGCGGCACCGGACGACGTCCTCGTCGGCAGCGTCCGCTACCGCATGCGGGGCTGGAACGGCCCGGACGCCGACCCGCTGCGGGACGTCCGCCAGGCGCTGGCGGAACTCCCGCTCCGCCCCGCGGCGATCCCCACGATCCTCGTCGGCCACTCGATGGGGGGCCGCGCCGCCCTGCGCGCCGCGGAGGCACCCCAGGTCCGGGCCGTCCTGGCGCTGGCGCCCTGGTGCCCCGACGGCGAACCGGTCGCCCACCTGCGGGGCAAGCGCGTCGTCGTGCTCCACGGCGACCGCGACCGGGTCACCGACCCCCGCGCGTCCGCCTCGTTCACCCACCGGGCGCGTTCAGCCGGCGCACACGCCGACATCACCCTCGTCCCCGGCGGCGACCACGCGATGCTCCGCCCCAGCACCTACTGGCACCGCACCGTACCCCCCACGATCGCCACCCTCCTGACCACCCTGCCCCCGCCGGCCTGACCAGCAAGGAGCAGCGCGGCAGCGGTCAGACGTTGAACCAGACCACGCACAACGCCCACCCTGGATACAGGCCGCGCAACACTCCGGGCTGTAATAGTTTCTGTACTAGACTTGTGGCCATGACGTCCTCCCGCCCCGGCGGCACGGAGAACATCTCCGTCTCGATGCCCTCGGAACTCCTCGGCGCCCTGCGCACGCGCACCGGCAAGCGCGGAGTTTCCGCCTATGTGACCGCGGCGGTCCGCCACCAGCTGGCGATGGACGGCCTCGCCGAGATCGTGGCCGCCTATGAAGCCGAGCACGAACCGTTGAGCGAGGCCGAGGTCCAGGCCGCGCAGCGCGAACTGTTCGGCGACGCACCGGCGCCGTACGCGTCCGGTGACAGCGCCGCATGAAGGAGCCCGCGGCCAGGTGCCTGGTGCTCGACTCCCAGGCGCTATCGCTGCTGCTGCGCAACGACCGCCGGATGATCACCCAGATCGAGGCTGCTCGTCGCGTGGGCGTGCCCGTCCTTGTGTCGGCCCTGACCGTGGTGGAGGCCGTCTACGGGAAGACGGACACTGCCCGGCTGCGCTGGCTGCTCTCCCGCCTTCAGGTCCAGGACGTCACCCAGGCGGACAGCCTCACCGCGGTGCAGCTCCTGAGCGACGCAGGCGGCCTTCACGGGCACAAGTACGCCATCGACGCCCTCGTCGCGGCGATGGCGCTCCGCTCCCCAGCACCCGTCCTCGTACTGACCTCGGACCGCGACGACTGGTCGAAACTGTGCGGCGACCGCGTACGGATCAAGGACGTCTGACCCCTCGGCCCTACTCAGGCTGAATCCACCTGCTGATCGACTGCGTGCTTCGTAGAAGGCATCTGCGAGGGCGACGATGATCGCGTTGACGACCGGCCCGTCGCCCACGAGTCTGCGGCACTTCTTCGCCTCCACTGCCCTGGCAGGCTGCGAGGCGTGAACCTGGTCTTACCGTCCACTTCGACCAGGCCGGCGGAGAGGCATGCCTTCTTGAACCGGTAGCCGTAGGAGGGGATGGTCGGCATCACGCCGGCGCCAGACTGACGCGGCGAGGAGAAGGTCCCGCGTCGAACCCGTTTGCCTCCTCGCTGGATGCGCTCACGCCCTCCACGCTTGTCGGCACGTGATCCATGCGCCACCATCGAAGGCCATACCGCGCTATGGTTGATGTATGGCTACCAAGAAGGTGACTATCACTCTCGACGAATCTCTGGTCGAAGCCCTAGCCGGAGCCGCTGAGGAAGAAGGCATCCCGCTCTCCCGCCTCGTCGCCGGAGCAGCCGAACGCGAGCTGCGCCTGCGGGCCGGCCGGGCCGTCATCCAGGAGTGGCAAGCAGAACACGGGGCCTTCACCCCCGAAGAGCTCGCTGCCGCCCGCGCGGATCTCGCCGCCGCCGACGCCGATTACCTCAGCGGCCCCGGAGCCTCGGCCGCGTGAACATCCCCTACCTGTACGACGCCGGGGCGCTCATCGCCATCGACAACGACGACCGGCGCATGTGGGCCCGCCACAGCCTGGCCCTCGACGACGGCCGGGACATCCACGTCCCGTCCGTCGTCGTCAGCCAGGCATGGCGGGACTCCCGCCGCCAGGTCAGACTCGGCAGGTTCCTCGCCGGGTGCCAGGTCGTTCCCGTCGGCATCGAAACCGCCAAAGCCGCAGGCATCCTCTGCGGCAAGGCCGGCACATCCGACATCGTCGACGCCACCGTCGTGACCATGGCAGCCAGCCTCGGCGCCATCATCTGGACCTCGGACCCGAACGACATCCGCACCCTCATCGACGCCCAGGACATCAAACCCGCTCCCGTCATCCGCACCGTCTAGCAACCGATGACAGCTGACGACCCGACCCGTTCGCGTACTCGCTGAGCCTTTTCATCATCGGTTTGGGTGAGCAGAGCCTGGCGGCCGGCACTCAGGCGCCGCCAGCGGCTACCCAGCTCCCGGCGGCGTGGAGCCCCTACGGACGCCGCTCCTCCTGAGCCGGATCAGGGGGAAATCACACCGCCACGAGCCGGACCCGCTCGCCGCACAGCTTGGCCATGTCGTCAATATCGGAAGTCAGCATGACCACGGGGCGGTGCTGTCGCAGCGCGGCCTCGGCGATGGCCGCATCGATCGCGTACTTGTGTCCGTGCAATCCGGCGTTCATCAGCAGCTTCGAGGCAGCCCTTGCCTCCTCGTCGGCGACGGGAACGACCCGCAGCCCGGAAAGTACCCGGTTCAGGCGGGACTTGTTCGTACGGGCGTGGACGGCCTCGATGATGGTGAGCGCACTGATCACGACCTCTATGCCACGCGAGCGCGCCTCAGCGATCAGAGCAACCACCTGTTCTTCGTCAGCGAGCAGCTTCGAAAGTCCCTCGCTGTCGAGGACGAGCGTCCCCTCGTGACTCAGCCTGCGGCGGGCCACTCGGCCTCTTCGGTGAACACCTCGTCGAAGACCTGCCGCGCCCGCTGACGAGCCGGCTCGGAGACCGGCCCCTTGCGGCTCTCGTAGTCCGCCAGGTACTCGTCCAGGATCTGCCCGCGCAGCTCACGCTCGACCGCCTCGGCGATGAACGCGGAGAACTCCCGCTTGCCCACCCGAGCCCGGATCGCCTCCGCGGTCCCCTCCGGCAGCGACAAGCTCACCCGCGTCGCCGGCCCTTCCCCGATGCTGTACGTCGCCTCAGCCATGGCCCCGATTGTGTCAAACGAGTAGGAAAAGCGTCACGTCCGCACTACCTTCACAGCTCGATCAGCGCCCCGCTCAGACAAATCCCAGCACGGGCACCCCCGTCCCATCCCAGCACCATCCCAGCACGGGAAAAAACCAAGGGCCCGACCCCGAAGGGCCGGACCCCATCTGACCTGCACATTTGCCAGATCGGCGACGTAATGGCACGTCGGCGACTACACGTTGAAGCGGAACTCCACGACGTCGCCGTCCTGCATGATGTAGTCCTTGCCCTCCATGCGGGCCTTGCCCTTCGCACGGGCCTCGGCGACGGAGCCGGTGGCGACGAGGTCGTCGAAGGAGATGACCTCGGCCTTGATGAAGCCCTTCTGGAAGTCGGTGTGGATGACACCGGCGGCCTCGGGGGCGGTGGCGCCGCGCTTGATGGTCCAGGCGCGGGACTCCTTGGGGCCGGCCGTGAGGTAGGTCTGGAGCCCGAGGGTGTTGAAGCCGACGCGCGCGAGGGTGGCGAGCCCGGGCTCGTCCTGGCCGACGGACTGGAGGAGTTCGAGGGCCTCGGCGTCGTCGAGCTCGGCGAGGTCCGCTTCGAGCTTCGCGTTGAGGAAGATCGCCTCGGCCGGGGCGATGAGCGCGCGCTGCTCGTCCTTGAACGCCTCGTCGGTCAGCTCGTCCTCGTCGACGTTGAAGACGTAGAGGAACGGCTTCGTGGTGAGCAGGTGCAGTTCGTGCAGCAGGGCGCCCTGCTCGGTGCCCTTGGTGATGCCGTGCGAGAAGAGGGTGTCCCCGGCGGCGAGGATCGTCTGCGCGGCCTCTGCCGCGGCCAGCACCTTCGCCTTGTCCTTCTGCATCCGCGACTCCTTGGCCAGGCGCGGGATCGCCTTCTCCACGGACTGCAGGTCGGCGAGGATCAGCTCGGTGTTGATCGTCTCGATGTCGTCCCGGGGCGAGACCTTGCCGTCCACGTGGACCACGTTCTCGTCCTTGAAGGCGCGGATGACCTGGCAGATCGCGTCGGACTCCCGGATGTTCGCGAGGAACTTGTTGCCCAGGCCCTCGCCCTCGGAGGCGCCGCGGACGATGCCGGCGATGTCGACGAAGTCCACGGTCGCGGGCAGCGTACGGGCCGAGCTGAAGATCTCGGCGAGCTTGTCCAGCCGCGGGTCGGGCACCCCGACCACACCCACGTTCGGCTCGATGGTGGCGAACGGGTAGTTGGCCGCCAGCACGTCGTTCTTGGTCAGGGCGTTGAAGAGCGTCGACTTGCCGACGTTGGGCAGGCCGACGATTCCGATGGAGAGCGACACGTGACGTCTTCCCGTGGCAGGAGGTGGGAGCTGGCGCCGACCAGTCTACGGGCCGCCGCCCCGCCCCCGGCCCCGCCCGCATCGCAGCACGCTCCCGCCGCCCGCATCGCAGCACACCCCCACCCCCCCGCTCCGCGAGCCGGCCGTCCACCCCGCAGGGCCCGCCACCCCCACCACCCCCACCCCTCACTCGAACGGGCCACTTCGAACAGAGGGCCCAGGCGAGCGAATCCGCGTGTCCCGGGCGCGCGCCGCCCTCGCCACGCGCCTACGTTGAGTAGGTGGAGCAACACACAGCGCGTACGAGCATGACCGCCCGCACCGTCCCCACCGCGCCGGCGGCCCCCGCGAACACCCGCACCGCGGCCCCCCGCACCGCGAACCGCCCGACCCCGAACCCGAACCAGCGCCCGAACCAGCGCCCCGGCAAGGCCCCCGCCAGACCCCCCGGCAAGCCCCCGGCCGGCACCTCCAGCGCCGCCCTCCTCACCGCGGCCACCCAACGCCTGCGCGCCCTGCCCCGCCCCCGTCCCCGCCTCACGGGCCTGGGCACCGGCGCCCTGACCACCGTGGTGACCGTGCTGGCCGGGGCCGCCGACGCCTTCCTCTTCGACGGCCCCGGCACCTTCTTCGGGCTGGTGTTCGTCGCCGTGTGCATCGCCGCCGCACTGTACGTACGGCCGTACGACCTGGTGGCGGCGCCGGTGGCGGCACCCATCGCGTTCGCCGCCGCCGTCACCCTGACGGCCGACGGGGGCGACGGGAGCCTCGTCGGGCACCTGGTGGGGGTCTTCACCGGCCTGGCCACGATGACCGGCTGGCTCTACACCGGTACGGTGCTGGCCGCCGCGATCGTGGCGGTCAGAGCTTTGCGGCAGCCATCGCCGCGCCGACGATCCCGGCGTTGTTCTGGAGCTCCGCGGGGACGATCTCCGCGCTGATCCCGTGGATCAGCGGCAGGAACTTCTCCGGTTTGCGGCTGACCCCGCCGCCGATCACGAACAGGTCGGGTGAGAAGAGCATCTCCACGTGCGCGAGGTACTTCTTCAGCCGCCGCGCCCAGTGCTCCCAGCTCAGGTCCTCGTCCTCGCGGGCCTTGACCGACGCGCGCTTCTCCGCGTCGTGGCCGTGCAGTTCGAGGTGGCCCAGCTCCGTATTGGGCACCAGGTGGCCGTCAACGAACAGGGCGCTGCCGATCCCGGTGCCCAAGGTGAGCAGCATGACGGTGCCGCCGCGGCCCCGCCCGGCCCCGAAGGTCATCTCGGCGACCCCGGCGGCGTCCGCGTCGTTGAGGATGACCACGGGCCGGCCGAGCCGCTCGCTGAGCAGCTTGCGCGCGTCCACGCCCACCCAGCCGCTGTCCACGTTGGCGGCGGTGCGGGTCACCCCGTCGACCACGACACCGGGGAAGGTGACGCCGAGCGGCCCGGAGTGGCCGAAGTGGCCGACCACCTCGGCCACCCCGTCGATGACGCTCTCCGGCGTCGCCGGGTGCGGGGTCAGCACCTTGAACCGCTCTTCCGCGAGCTCGCCCCGGTCGAGATCGACCGGAGCGCCCTTGATACCCGTACCGCCGATGTCCACACCGAACATGTTCATGGCCCCCAGGTTAAAGGTGGGTGGAATCGCTCACCTCTTGGCCGATGCCCGCTCGGCGGCCTCCGCACGCAGATCCCGGCGCAGTTCCTTGGGCAGGGAGAACTGGATGGACTCCTTCGCGGAGGTCACCACCGACACGTCGTCGAAGCCGCGCGCGGCCAGCCACTCCAGCACCCCGTCCACCAGGACCTCCGGCACGGACGCGCCCGAGGTGACGCCGACGGTGCGCACACCCTCCAGCCAGGCGTCCTCGCACTCCTCGGCGAAGTCCACCAGGTAGGACGCGCCGGCCCCGGCCTGGAGGGCGACCTCCACCAGCCGGATGGAGTTGGAGGAGTTGCGCGAGCCGACCACGATCACCAGGTCGGCCTCGGCGGCGATCTGCTTCACCGCGACCTGGCGGTTCTGCGTGGCGTAGCAGATGTCGTCGCTCGGCGGCGAGACCAGCTTCGGGAAGCGCTCCTGGAGGGCGTCGACGGTCTCCATGGTCTCGTCGACCGACAGCGTGGTCTGGGAGAGCCAGACCACCTTGGACTCGTCGCGCACCTTGACCTTCGCCGCGTCGGCGGGGCCGTCGACCAGGTGCATGCGCTCGGGGGCCTCGCCCATGGTGCCGACGACCTCTTCGTGGCCCTCGTGGCCGATGAGCAGGATGTCGTAGTCCTCGCCGGCGTACCGGACCGCTTCCTTGTGCACCTTGGTGACCAGCGGGCAGGTGGCGTCGATGGAGGCGAGGCTGCGCTCGGCGGCCTCCTCGTGCACGACCGGGGCCACGCCGTGGGCGGAGAAGATCACGATCGCGTTCTCCGGCACCTCCTCCGTCTCGTCGACGAAGACGGCGCCCTTCTTCTCCAGGGTCTGGACCACGTGTTTGTTGTGCACGATCTGCTTGCGGACGTAGATCGGGGCGCCGTACTGCTCCAGCGCCTTCTCGACGGTGACGACGGCGCGGTCCACACCCGCGCAGTACCCGCGGGGGGCGGCAAGAAGGACACGGCGGGCGGAGTCAGAGGTCATGCCGTCCATCGTACGGGGCCGCTCCCGACGCGGGGCGGGGTGTCGGCGGGGCGCATTAGGGTGCCGTCATGGCTCTGAACACCTCGGCGGAAGCGCCGATTCCGGTCGGCGAGGTGTCGCGGCTGATCGGCGGCTGGATCGACCGGCTCGGGGCGGTGTGGGTGGAGGGCCAGATCACGCAGCTCTCCCGCCGCCCCGGCGCCGGGGTGGTGTTCCTGACGCTGCGCGACCCCTCGCACGACACGTCGATCTCCGTGACCTGCTACCGCGCGGTGTACGAGCAGGTGGCCGACGTGGTCGGCGAGGGCGCGCGGGTCGTGGTGCACGCCCGGCCGGAGTGGTACGGGCCGCGGGGCACCCTGTCGCTGCGGGCGGCCGAGATCCGGCCGGTCGGGATGGGCGAACTGCTGGCGCGGCTGGAGCAGTTGAAGAAGGCGCTGGCCGCCGAGGGGCTGTTCGCGGCCGACCGCAAGCGTCCGCTGCCCTTCCTGCCCGGGCTGATCGGCCTGGTCACCGGGCGGGCGTCGGCCGCCGAGCGGGACGTACGGGAGAACGCGCGGCTGCGCTGGCCCGCCGTCCGCTTCGAGGTGCGCAACGTGCCGGTGCAGGGCGCCACCGCGGTGCCCCGGGTGATCGAGGCCGTGCAGCAGCTGGACGACCACCCGGAGGTGGACGTCATCGTGGTGGCCCGCGGCGGCGGCAGCGTGGAGGATCTGCTGCCCTTCTCCGACGAGCGGCTGGTCCGGGCGGTCGCCTCCTGCGGCACCCCGGTGGTCTCCGCGATCGGCCACGAACCGGACACCCCGCTGCTCGACCTCGTCGCCGACCTGCGCGCCTCCACCCCGACCGACGCCGCCAAGCGCATCGTGCCGGACGTGCGCGAGGAACTGGCCCGCGTCCAGCTTGTACGGGACCGGGCGCTGCGGGTGGTGCGCGGCATCCTCGACCGGGAGGAGCGCGGCCTGGCCGCGGCGCTCAGCCGCCCCGCCCTCGCGCAGCCCTACCGCATGGTCGAGCAGCGCGAGGCGGAGGTCGCCGACCGCACCGACCGCGCCCGGCGCACCCTCGGGCACCTCCTGGACCGCGCCGACGCCGACCTGACCCACACCCTGGCCCGCGTCGTCGCCCTCTCCCCCGCCGCCACCCTGCGCCGCGGCTACGCCGTCCTCCAGCGCTCGGACGGCACCGCGGTCCGCGCCCCGGCCGACGTCACCCCGGGTGACCCCCTGCGCGCCCGCGTCGCGGAGGGCGACTTCACCGTACGGGTCGAAGCGGCGGGGGAAGCAGCCCGGGAAGCCGGGGAAGCCGGGGAGGAGGGCACGGGATGAAGGACGAGCGGGAGTTCTACGAGGTGGCGGGGGTGGAGTGGCGGGCCGATCCCGGGGCGGCCGGGGTGGCCGAGCGGCGGCTGTCGGCCGGGGCGGACCCGGCGGTCGAGCAGACGCGGCTGGCGCGGTGGGAGCCGGGGCTGGACACCTCGGCCGCCGGCGTGATCCGGCACGCGTACTACGAGGAGGTGTACCTGCTGGAGGGCGAGTTGGAGGACCTCACGCTCGGCCGGGTCTTCACCGCCGGGTCCTACGCCTCCCGGCCGCCGGGGATGCCGCACGGCCCGTACCGCACCCGGACCGGGTGCGTGATGCTGGAGATCCGCACCCCGGCGTGACCGGGGGTGTCCGAGGTACGCCCTAGGCTTGCGGGTATGGCTGACCAGGATTCCGGCGCCGTCCTCGGCTACGAGCAGGCGCGCGACGAACTCATCGACGTGGTGCGCCGCCTGGAGGCGGGCGGTGCCACCTTGGAGGAGTCGCTCGCGCTGTGGGAGCGGGGCGAGGAGCTGGCCAAGGTCTGCCGGCGCTGGCTGGAGGGCGCCCGGGCCCGCCTGGACGCGGCGCTGGCGGCGGAGGAGCAGGCCGAGGAGGCGGACGGCCCCGGCACCGAGTAGCCGGACGAGCCGGGGGCAGAGCCGTACGGCTACGGCTACGGCTTGAGGGACGCGGCGAAGCTCTGGAGCCGGCTGGTCGGGGCGGTGCCGAGCACCACCGTGGTGACCCCGCCCTGCTCGCGGACGAGCGCGTCGTAGCGGCCGCCGGTCCAGCGCTGCCAGGCCACGCCGTTGACGGGCAGCGTGTGCCCGGTGTCGCGGTGGCCGTTGATCGTGACCTGGGTGATGAAGTCCGCCGGGTCGCCGTTGGTCTGCTCCAGGGCGACGTACTGCTGGTCGGGGTCGACGAAGCCGACGTGCCAGGTGACGTTCTTCGGGTCGCTGCCGGAGTACGTCACCGACGTCGCGTTCCACTTCGCGCCGAGCCCGGTGGGGCCGGCGACCGGGAAGGGCGCGTCCCGGCGGGCCTGCTGCAACTCCACGGTGTACCCGACGCTCTCGGTCTTCACCGGGGTGGCCTTCGAGTCGTGCGGAATGAACAGGTAGATCAGGTAGACCGCCACGCCGAGCACCAGCATCGACAGGATCAGGTCCCGCACCGTCTTGTTGCCACCACGCTTGTCCGCTGCCACGCGCCCTATCGTCCCTCATCCACGTTTGCGCTCCGTCCGCCGGGTACCCGCAAAGCAGTGCCCGCTCATGTGACATGCCCCCTGCTCAGATTCGCAGTTCACCCGATAGGGTCGCACTACCCTCATTTTCCGGCCGTCCTCGTACAGAAAGGTGCGCGTGATGACCGAACAGCACTTGCCTCCGCAACTCGAAGTGAGCCCGGAGGCGCCCGACCGCAACCTTGCCCTCGAACTCGTCCGGGTCACGGAGGCCGCCGCGCTGGCCTCGGCCCGCTGGGTGGGCCGGGGCGACAAGAACGGCGCGGACGGCGCCGCCGTGCGCGCCATGCGCACCCTCGTGCACACCGTGTCGATGAACGGCGTGGTCGTCATCGGGGAGGGCGAGAAGGACGAGGCGCCGATGCTCTACAACGGCGAGCGGATCGGCGACGGCACCGGTGCGGAGTGCGACGTCGCCGTGGACCCGGTGGACGGCACCACGCTGACCGCCAAGGGCATGCCGAACGCCGTGTCGGTGCTCGCCGCGGCGGACCGCGGCACCATGTACGACCCCTCGGCGGTCTTCTACATGGACAAGCTGGTGGCGGGCCCGGAGGCGGCCGAGTTCGTGGACATCACGGCGCCGCCGGCGGTCAACATCCGCCGGGTGGCGAAGGCGAAGGGCATCGCCGTGGAGAACGTGACGGTCGTGGTGCTCGACCGGCCGCGCCACGACGAACTGGCCCGGCAGATCCGGGAGACCGGCGCGCGGATCAAGTTCATCGCGGACGGCGACGTGGCGGGCGCGATCATGGCCGCCCGCGAGGGCACCGGCGTGGACCTGCTGCTGGGCATCGGCGGCACCCCGGAGGGCATCATCACCGCCTGCGCGATGGCCTGCATGGGCGGCACCATCCAGGGCAGGCTGTGGCCCAAGGACGACGCCGAGCGGCGCAAGGCACTGGACGCGGGCCACGACCTCGACCGCGTCCTGCACACCGCGGACCTGGTCAGCGGCGACAACGTGTTCTTCGTGGCGACCGGCATCACCGACGGCGAACTGCTGAACGGCGTGCGCTACCGCGCGGAGACGGCCACCACCTCGTCGCTGGTGATGCGGTCGAAGTCCGGCACGATCCGGCAGATCGACTCGGTGCACCGGCTGTCGAAGCTGCGGGCGTACAGCGCGATCGACTTCGACCGCGCGAACTGAGGCCCCCCGCGCACCGGTCGGCCCCCTTGACGGGCTGGTAGGCGCCCGCCCGCCCCGCTCCCGCCGGGCCGGGCGGGCGCCCCCCGGGGCGGCGGGGCGCGTTCTGCGCACCCTTCACCGCCGGTGCGCGGCGCGGTAGGTTGCGTCCTCGCCGGGGGGCGCTCGCGTGGCGAGTCCGCTGTGACGCGCGACGCGGTGCATCCGCCCGCCGGACCGACCGCGACGGAGGGGCGTGACGATGAAACGTGCGAGCGGGGACGGAAGAGCAGCGGGGGCGGGCCGGCAGCGGACCGGCAGGTGGCGGTTGGCCGGGCGCGTCACAGCGGCGGGCGCCGCGATCCTGGCGCTGGGCGCCGTGTCGCTGGCCGGCGCGGGCCCGGCGAGCGCGTCGCCGGGGACGCCGGGCAAGGCGGTGCGCGCCTCGTCCACGGCAGCGGCGAAACTCGAACTGACGGTGCACCGCGTGTCGGACGCCAGCCAGCAGGCGATGGACGACACCTTCGCCAACAGCAGCATCGATGCCATCGCGAACTCGGTGAACCACCACCTGCACGCCGTCAGCGGCTCCTCGTGCACCGCCGACGAGCGGGCCACCGTGCCGCTGGACCCGGCGACGGGCAGCGCCTACTGCTGGGACGCGGGCGACGCCGGCACGCAGAACTGGTCGCCGCAGGGCATGACCTCGTCCGGTGACGCCGACGCCGACGGCATGTGGGGCACCGACCGCGTGCTGCTCTCCGGCTGGGCCAGCGCGCCCCACACCACCGCGATGGGCCGCATCGCCGTCATCAACGACACCGAGGGCTCGGCGAACAGGTTCGGCTACCGGTGGGTGCTGCCGGTGATCCCGACGTCCGGCGGCACCGACTTCGCGCGCTTCGGCTCACACATGGGCGGCATGGTGTGGTGGGGCGACAAACTCCTGGTCACCGCATCGCTCGACGGCGACGCCCACCACAACGCGATCTACGTGTTCTCGACCAAGCACATCTACCGGGCCACCACGAACGCCTCCTGGATCGGGCACCGCGGCAGCGAGGTGTCGGCCCACGGCTACCAGTACTTCTGGCCGGCCATCGGGTCGTACAGCGTCACGTCGTCCTGCACCTACGACGACCACAGCGCCGACCGGCTGCCCTGTTTCGACGGCCTGTCCATGGACCGGTCGCAGAACCCGTACACACTGGTCGCCAACGAGTGGGTGAGCTCGGGCCTGACCGGGGTGACGTCCCGCATCTGGCGGTACAAGCTCGCGCCGACCAGCCGCCTCATGCCGATCGCGGTGAACAGCGCCGGCCATGCCGACCCGATCGACGTGTACGACACGGACATCGTCGGCATGCAGGGCACGCTGAACCGCACCGAGGACGGGGAGCGCGTCGTGTACACCGCCGACTCCCTGGGCAGCCCCGGGGTGCACGGCATCCCGTGGCGGGTCCCGCTGCCCGGCAGCGGCACGCAGACCGCGGCGAACGCCACCACCTCCACCGGCGGCAGCACCGGCGCCCAGCACACCTGGGCCCAGCACTCGGAGGGGATGACCTTCATGGCCGACCTCGACCAGGTGTGGGCGCAGACCGAATGGGCCGCAGGGCCCAACGGCGAGTACCCGACCAGCGGCACGGTACTGCGGCAGCGGATCGTGTTCGCCGTCCCGATGGGCGACCTGCGGTCCTCGCTGACGTCCTGACGGCTCCTGACGTCCCGACGGCCGACGGCGTCCGGGCGGCGTCCTGACGGCGTCCTGACGGCCTCCGATCGCCGCCGCGCGGCTCAGCCCGCGGCGGCGATCGGCGGGGCCGCGTGCTGGAGCTCCACCTCGCGGCGCCGCCGCCGGGCGAGTACCACCCGGCGCTCGGCCGCGGTCATGCCGCCCCACACCCCGTACGGCTCCGGCTGGAGGATGGCGTGCTCGCGGCACTCCAGCATCACCGGGCAGCGCGCGCAGACCCGCTTGGCGGCCTCCTCACGCGACAGCCGGGCCGCCGTCGGCTCCTTCGACGGGGCGAAGAACAGCCCCGCCTCGTCGCTCCGGCAGGCGGCCTCCGAGTGCCAGGGACCACCGAGATCCCGCGGATGTCCGAGCGGGAGCGTGGGGTCCGTGGCGGGCTCGATCGGTTGAAGCACGGGAAACTCCTGACGACGGCTTGGGGCCCCAAGGCGCGGAACTGGGGGGATTGCCACGCTTGCCCGTCACCACCCGGCGCCCGGGCGGTGCTGGGCGAGCAGCCGTGCGGCGGCGTGCCGTTCCCCTACCCGCTGTGCGCGACTTCATGCGCACCGTGTTCGTTCCCGCGTACGACCGTCGCTCCGGCGTACGCCGTATCGGACGCCCGGCCGGCGCGCCGCGGGCGACCGTCGGGCCCCGGCGCGCCCCGCTCACGTCAGGCGCTGAGCCGCTTCTTCGTCCAGTCGACGACGGTCTTGCCGCGCTTGGCCTTGGCCTCGACCCCGCCCCAGAACGCGACGCCGGTGACCCGTACCGACGGCGCCTGCGGGTCGGGCGACTCGAAGGCGCGTACGTCGGCGCCGCCCATGACGCCGATCACACCGCTGCCGTGCAACGTGACGTTCTCCGGCACCCTGATGCTGATGCCGCCCATCACCGCGGTGCAGTGGATGACCAGTTCGGGCGCGGTGAAGGTGGCCTCGGTCAGGTCGATCTCCACGCCACCCATGACCGCGACCGCGGTGATCCGGCTGCCGACCCGCCAGCGCCCCTTGCGTTCCGCGCCGCTCAGCACGGCCACGAGGTTGGGGTTCTCGCCGGTCGGGCCGACCGCGTACGGACGGGCCGCGGGGGCGGGGGCGGGGGCGGACGTGTTCCCGGCGGGCAGATCCCGTACCAGCGGCTCCAGTTCGCCCATCGTCTTGGCGGCGTAGACCCGGTCCAGCCGCTCGGAGTGCTCGGACGCGTCGAGCCGGCCCTCGGCGAGGGCCTCGCGCAGGATGTCGGCGAAACGGTCGCGGTCGGCGTCGGAGGCGCGCAGGGTCCCTGCGGGTGGCTGGGGGGAGGGTTGCGCGGGCGCGGGGGGCTGGGCGGGCGCCTCTACGGGGGGCTGGGCGGACGGTTGCGCGAGGTCCGCCGCGGGCTCGGTCACGGGCGCCGCCGCGGGTTCTGCCGCGGGCGGTGGGGGCTTCTGGAGCGGCGATTCGTCCACCCCGCCACGGTACACAGACGCGATAGATCGCGACTACCCCGAAGACCCCTGAACGCTCCCCTAGGGGGCGGGCCCCGGCGCCCCCCGGGAAGGGCCGCCGCGGGGGGATCTACTCTGAATACGCTTCAGCGTCGACGCAGCCTGTGAGGATGCCGCAATGCCCGAGTTCACGTACACGGATCTGCTTCCGCTCGGTGCGGACCCCACGTCGTACCGCCTGGTCACCACCGAGGGAGTCAGCACCTTCGAGGCGGACGGCCGCACCTTCCTGAAGGTCGAACCGGAGGCGCTGCGCCGGCTCGCGGCCGAGGCCATGCACGACATCTCGCACTACCTGCGCCCGACCCACCTCGCCCAGCTGCGCCGCATCCTGGACGACCCCCAGGCCAGCCCGAACGACCGCTTCGTGGCTCTGGACCTGCTGAAGAACGCGAACATCGCCGCGGCCGGGGTCCTCCCGATGTGCCAGGACACCGGCACCGCGATCGTGATGGGCAAGCGCGGCCAGCAGGTGCTGACCGAGGGCGGCGACGAGGAAGCCCTCTCCCGCGGCATCTACGATGCGTACACCAAGCTCAACCTGCGCTACTCCCAGATGGCGCCGCTGACCATGTGGGACGAGAAGAACACCGGCTCCAACCTGCCGGCCCAGATCGAGCTGTACGCCACCGACGGCGGCGCGTACAAGTTCCTCTTCATGGCGAAGGGCGGCGGCAGCGCCAACAAGTCCTTCCTCTACCAGGAGACGAAGGCGGTCCTCAACGAGGCGTCGATGATGCGCTTCCTGGAGGAGAAGATCCGCTCGCTCGGCACCGCCGCCTGCCCGCCCTACCACCTGGCGATCGTGGTCGGCGGCACCAGCGCGGAGTTCGCGCTCAAGACCGCGAAGTACGCCTCGGCGCACTACCTGGACGAGCTGCCGGAGTCCGGGTCGCCGGCCGGGCACGGCTTCCGCGACAAGGAGCTGGAGCAGCAGGTCTTCGAGCTGACCCAGAAGATCGGGATCGGGGCGCAGTTCGGCGGGAAGTACTTCTGCCACGACGTGCGCGTGGTGCGGCTGCCGCGGCACGGCGCGTCCTGCCCGGTGGCGATCGCGGTGTCCTGCTCGGCCGACCGGCAGGCGCTGGCGAAGATCACCGCGGAGGGCGTCTTCCTGGAGCAGCTGGAGACCGACCCGGCGCGCTTCCTGCCGGAGACCACCGACGAGCACCTCGACGACGACGTGGTGCGCATCGACCTCAACCGGCCGATGGACGAGATCCGCGCCGAGCTGACCAAGTACCCGGTCAAGACCCGGCTGTCGCTGTCCGGGCCGCTGGTCGTCGCGCGCGACATCGCGCACGCCAAGATCAAGGAGCGGCTGGACGCGGGCGAGGAGATGCCGCAGTACCTGCGCGACCACGCGGTGTACTACGCCGGTCCGGCCAAGACGCCCGAGGGGTACGCCTCCGGGTCCTTCGGGCCCACCACGGCGGGCCGGATGGACGCCTATGTCGAGCAGTTCCAGGCGGCGGGCGGCTCGTTCGTCATGCTCGCGAAGGGCAACCGCTCGCAGCAGGTCACCAACGCGTGCGCCGCGCACGGCGGGTTCTACCTCGGCTCCATCGGGGGACCTGCGGCGCGGCTGGCGCAGGACTGCATCAAGAAGGTCGACGTCCTGGAGTACGCCGAGCTGGGCATGGAAGCGGTCTGGAAGATCGAGGTCGAGGACTTCCCGGCGTTCGTCGTCGTGGACGACAAGGGCAACGACTTCTTCCAGGACCCGGCCCCCTCCCCCACCTTCACCTCCATCCCGGTCCGCCCGGGCGCCTGACCCGGATCTGGCGCGGGGTCCCGGGGGCGAGACGGGCCCGGGGGCGGGGCATCGCGGAGGAGTACGCCAGATGATCACCATCCCCGGCCCCAGAAGCACCGCGTGGGTCAAGAGCAGCTACAGCAGCGGCGAGGGCGGCAACTGCCTCGAATGGGCCCCCGCCCTCGCCCCCCACGGCACCGTGCCCGTGCGCGACTCCAAGGACCCCCACGGCCCCACCCTCACCTTCACCCCGGCCGCCTGGACCTCCTTCATCACCGCGGTCCGCACCGACGAACTCCCCACTGCCTGACCGCCATCCCCCGCAAGGAGAGACCCGCATGCTCGACGGCGTACTGATCGCGGAAAGCCTGCGGGTCGGCAGCGTCCTGGACGAGGTGCCCCTACGCCTCACCCGGATACGCCGCATCGAGGTGCCCGGCGCCGCACCCGCCCAGCCCCGCCACTGGACCCTCCTCGACTTCCAGGCCGAGGAGGCCCACGCCGAGCGCCTGGCAGCCGCCCTGTCGCGCTGCCTGGCGCCGACCGGCGGCTGGTACGCCAACTTCAACACCCCCACCGAGGCATACGTCGTCTTCCCCGACCGCGTCTTCCACTACCCCCGCGGCAACCCCGAGGCCCGCGCCGCAGCAGTCACCCACGCCCGCACCCTGGGCATCCCCACCCCCCAACTCGACTGGCAGGACTGACCCCCGGCGGCCCAACGCCAGCCCGCTCCAACGCGCCCCCATACCGGCGGCCTCACCACCCCGCCGACCGCATCGCCTCACTCCTCGCACACCGCGGCCAACAAACCCCCAACAAGCGCCCGACCGACGCAGAACGGGTGGACAACGGCCTCGCCTCGACCCGCCGGACAGCCACCCCCATCGAACCCGCCACCCTCCCCCGTCACTTCAACGCACTGCTCCGCGACGCGTCACTGCGGCCGTTCCGGTTTCACGACCTGAGGTACTCGACCGCGACTTTGCTCCTGCAGCAGGGCGTCGAACTCGTCGTCATCAAAAACTCCTCGGCCACGCCCTCGACATCGCCGACACCGACGATCCGCCAATTTGTACAGCTCCCGTCCGCTGACGCCACGATCAACTACTACTGTCGAGCCTCTCGAAACAGCACGTTGACCCCCGACAGGGAAACACCGACCCGGCCAATATCAGCTATCAAGGCCATTCAAAAATATAAAGATTGGACTCTCGACTAAATTTCTCTACTATCTCATGAACCTGCAATCCAAACTCGACTTCCGCCCATCGAATCATAGCGACCGAAAGTCCCTCCGACTGAAAATCCGATTCAACATACGAGATCGAATCAATTACTACCACCAGAGCCTGAGATCCGGCCTTCTCCGCGATCTCGCGAGAGACATGTCGCAGGCCCTTGGCAACTTCATCCTCCTCGGATTCCGTCAGCGTAGAAAGGCGGGGAAATTCCAGCCAGAGATGCTCCTCTGGAGATATCCGCATACCCTCCACGGCCATGCGGTGTTCAACGCGCGCCGTGATCGCAATACAGATTCCCCATGAGGACTTGATTAGTCGATAGACGTATGTGCTAGTCATCCCGGTTCGCCAGAGTTCAGTAGATGGAAGATATTGGACGAGAAGTAGTGTTCCGTTCCACGCGCCGTCGGCCGGGTTACGTTGTCCAAACCACGACTTCCATCACCATCCCAGAGATTCAAACCAGCGAGATCCTCGTTCCCGATGGAGAAGGACAAGATCTGCGCACCCGGCTTATTCGCAGCATAGGCTTCGGCTTCCGCGCGGATTCCCCAAGAGTAAACACCGGCCGGCCGCTCGCGACCAGTCGCGGTGGCGTGCCATCGGGAAGTGCTGCTCCAAGCGCCTGTCCCCGCTGACGCTGGCCTGCGTCCACTCCGTACTCAAGTCTGCTTTGGAGCACGCCGTCCGGCAGGAGGAGATCCTGCGCAACGTGGCCCGCAACGTCCGGATGGGCACACCCCGTCCCCGCCGATTCGAACCCCTCACCGCCGAAGAAGCCCGCGCGTTCCTCGCTGCCACCCACGGGCACCGGCTGAGCACGCTGTTCGAACTCGCCCTGCGCGCTCCGCAAAGGCGAACTTCTCGGCCTTCGCTGGGAAGACCGACCTGGCCGGCGGAACCGCCAGCATCCTCCGCACCCTCCAACGCACCAACACCGCCGGCCTGACCGCGCTGCCCACCAAGACCCAGAGCTCCGAACGACGCATTGCCTTGCCCACCGAGTGCCTGCACTCGCTCGCTCGCACGGCACCGCGACCGGCAACACCAGGAACGTGAA
Source organism: Actinacidiphila sp. bgisy145 (assembly GCF_057708125.1). Lineage (NCBI taxonomy): Bacteria > Bacillati > Actinomycetota > Actinomycetes > Kitasatosporales > Streptomycetaceae > Actinacidiphila > Actinacidiphila sp. bgisy145. Next base: position 204,216 of record NZ_JBYIRL010000003.1, on the reverse strand, counting down.
ACGGCGGGGACCGGCTGGAAGTCCAGTGGCTACGTCTTCACCCGGCCCGACGGCTCCCCGATCGAGGGGGCCACTCTCACCCGGCACTTCAACACCCTGCTCCGCCGGGCCTCCCTGCGCCGCATCAGGTTCCACGACCTTCGCCACTCGGCGGCCACCCTCCTCCTCGAACAGGACGTCGAACTCGTTGTCATCAAGGAACTCATCAGCCCCACCCACATCGGTGCCACCGCCACTGTCTACGCCCACGTCCGACTCCGCCTCCAACGAGACGCCATCGACCTCCTCGGCAACGCCCTCCGCGATCCCGCCCAGCCCATTTTCCGACCTGACGAGGGCGACGAACCACCGCTTCGTGCAGCGCCCGTCCGCTGACGTTGCCGTCAACTACTGCCGTCAGAACACCACGAGAGACAAAAACAGCCCCGCCGGAGAACCTGGCAGGGCTGCTTTCTGCATACCAGAGCAGATTCCTTCATCGCAAACAGACGGATGCCGGAGACTTAACGCCGCGATATATTCTGCGGCTCATCTGGATGAGCATTGTCACGGAGTTCCTAGAATGCCTGACACTGCTTCGTGAACCTGAGTAGCGATACGAGTCAGCTGCCTGGCCTGGTCGGCTCCATGCGCAGCCCTTTCCATCTGCCACTCGATGAACATCGGAGCGAACCAGATGAGCTTTACGAGCCTCGAATTGATCATATCCCCTGGCTTCGGGATCTGCGAAAGCAGTGCTACATATGCCTCTCCAGCCTCCAAATCGAACTGCCCCGACCGGAGCTTCCCAAGGAATCCCGACTCGTCATCCCAGGCCGCATCTAGCAGCTCCAGCAACTCTTCCAAGACAACCTCCTACGGCCAGAAGCCAACGATCGCTTCTGCTGGCACATGTTGCCAGATTAGCACCTCAGAATCCTTCCTGGCGTAGGCGCTGTGCCTCGGACTTGACGGGAAAGGCCCATCGGAAATATCCGTATAACTAAACGGCATGCGACGCAGGTCGATTGCCACTACCCCATTTCCTTGATTGTACTTTCCGAAGGCAATGGCCGGATCCTTGCTCGTGGATATCCAGGGCGTCATCTTTTTTCCAGCGACGTGCGACAGCGGCGACACGCCAGCATTACTGGGATCACGTGCTGTCAGCCCCACCGAATGATCCTCACCGTGAGCAAGAGCCCGATAAACGATATTTCCATCGGGGTCCGGCCCGGAGGGACCGCACGTATTATGCACGAGGACCGGCGTGGCTCCCGCCAGCACATAGTACGTGTGGAGTTGCTGGACGGTGAGGTTCCAGCGGTTGGCGGTGCCGGGCGTCGCGTGGGTGCTGAGGACGGTGGCGTGGGTGTCGGTGGCGGTGTTGAGGGCGTCGCCGGGCTTGAGTTTGCCGGCGGGGACCCAGGTGTGGGTGGTGTCGTCCCAGAAGGGGTGGTTGGAGGTGGTGTGGAGGGTCGCGGCCTTGCCGTCGCTGCCCTCGATCGTCACGTCAAGGAGGTCCTTGTCGTGGTTGATCCAGACCGCCTCGACCTCACGTGGGCCCTTGTGCTTGCCGGTCGTCGGGTCCGCGGACTCGACCTCGTCGCCCTTCTTGATCTTCCCGATCGGCTTGGTCTTGCCCTTCGCCAGCAGCACGGGGGTGTCCGGCGAGAAGCTGCACTTTCCACCGCTGCTGCTGGCGGCGTCGTCGTGGGCGCCTTCGGACGCGCTGCTGGGTGCGTCCTTCGATCCGGAGCTGTGGGCGTCGTCGGTTCCTGACCCGTGGGAGTCGTGCTCGGGCTGCGGTTTCTCATGTGTGCCGCTGGCGGGCTTGCTCGGGGTGTCCGAGCCGTCCTCGTACCATCTGTCGGGGTCCATCAAGCTCGGATCGCCTGAGTCCGAAGAACCTTCCTCGGGAACTGGCCGGTAAGAGCCATGCGGCGAATCCTCGGACAGTCCAGGACCGGCATCCTCCGACTCCTCCGTGGTGGCGGAATCGTCCCCGAAGCCAGGGCCGCAATCCCCGTGCAGGAAGGCACCGCAGTCCCAACTGAGAGCCGCTCCTCCAGCGGCCATGCATTCTGGGGTGCCTATGAGGACAGTGATGTCTTCGCAGGATCCCAATGCAATGCCGGTCAATGCCGCTCCGACACCGAACCCTGTGTAATCAAGTCCCTTTCCGACCCAGTGCTTCCATCCTGTTTGGGTCGCCGTCCCCGAGCCTGACCCGGACTCCGTCGCTGTGGTCGCGCCCGTGGAGCCGCCCGAGCCGGCACCGCCGCCGCTGGACATGCCGGCACCCATTGCGGAGCCGCCTCCGGCGCCGGCCGTCGGCATGTTCACCAGCCCGGTGGGGTCGCTGCCGCTGGCGGGGTTGTCGCCGGCGTAGGTGTAGCCGCCCATCTGGTTGGGGTCGCCGGCTTCGAAGATGGGATCGGGGGTGAGGAAGCGGCCGGTGAGGGGGTCGTAGTCGCGGGCGCCGAGGAGATCCAACCCGGAAGTGGAGTCGGTGGGTTGGCCGAGGAAGCCGTGGTTCTCGTCGGCGGAGATCCAACTCGCCGGTGTGGTGCCGCGCGGGTTGCCGTACGGGTCGTAGTAGCGGCGGGTCACCGCCAGCGAGTCCGCGTCGATCGCGGTGGTGGCGGTGCCCTGGAGGTTGGCGATCTGGTAGGTCACCGTGCCGGTGCTGGACCGGGTGATGGTGGTGCCGTCGGGCCCGGTGTAGTTGCGCAGGGCCGTGCAGGTCTTGGCGGCGACGTTCAGGGTGATCTGCTCGGCGCCGCCGAAGAGGTAGAGGACGCGGGTCTTGTCGACCCCGTTGACGGCCGAGGTCTGCTCCAGCAGATTGCCGTCGGCGTCATACAGGTAGCTGCTGGTGTTCGTGCTCGTACCGGACGGCGTCGAGACCGTCGCGGTGCGGCCCTCGGCGTCGTAGGTGAGGGTCTGGGTCTGGCCGGGCGGCAGCGCGTCCGTTCCGGTGCCGATGGTGGTCCACTTCTGGCCGGCGCTGCCGCAGGTCGCCAGAGTGAGCGCGGTGCGCAGGGTGGAAGAGCCGCCCGGGTCGGTCACGCACATCGCGGAGTTCGCGACGCTGACGATCGTGCCCGAGGCGGTGACCTTCCACTTCTGGGTGGCGTCGCTGCTGCACGTGTCGAGCGTGACGACGGTGCCGGCCTTGGTGGCGTTGCCGGTGGTGTCCAGGCACATGCCCAGCACCTTCACGGTGCCGTCGGTCCCGAACGCCCATTGTTGGGCGGCGGAGTTGTTGCAGGTGTAGGTGCGGATGACGGCGCCGGGCGAGGTGTTGGCGTTGGCGTCGTCGATGCAGTACTTGACGCCGCCGGTGAGCGCGAATCCGGTGACGAGCGGGCCGGTGGTGGTCTCCTTGCGCGAGACGGTGTCGCCCGCGTTCGTGCCCGCGGGTACGGCGGCCGGATCGGCGTAGGACGGCGTCTGGGTGGCGGTGCCGACCGTGGGGTTGCTGGTGGTGGTGACGCCGGCCTGGTTGGGCAGCGACGCGGCGGTGGAACCGTTGGCCCCGGCGTAAGTGGTGGTCTGGGTGGTGTCGTTGAGCGCGTTGCCGGTGGTGTCGTGGTTCACCATGCCGGTGCGGTCGCCGAGCAGGTCGTAGGTGTAGGTCTGCCAGTACGGCGCCGGGCCGCCGACCGTGGTCGTCTTGACCGAGGTGGTCGCGGTGGTCTGGACGGAGGAGGAGGTGCAGCCGCCGACCGCGCCCACCGTCGCGGCCGTCGGGTCGGTGATGCCAGCGGTGTCGGTCCAGGCGGCGGTCAGCCGTTGGAAGGCGTCGTAGCTGAAGCACTGCGTGTCGTGCGTGGTGTTGTTCTGGAGGTCGTCGGACGCGGTGATCTCACCGGCCTGGTTGTAGCGGTAGCTGTAGACGTCGAGAGCAGTCGTCGACGGCTGGGTGAAAGTACTGTTCTGGATGACCCGGCCGGTGGTCTGGTCATACGAGGCGGTGGTGACGAGCTCCTTGCCCGGCACGCCGTAGTTGCTCTGCTGGACCCGGCCGAAGGGGTCGTGGACGGTGTTGTCCAGGTAGTCGGGGGTGTTCGCGTTGGAAATGAACCCGCCGATCTTGTCGAGGTCCCCAGCCAGGTTGTAGACGTAGCCCACCGTCTCGCCGGGGAGCCCTCCGTCGGCCTGGTAATCGACGCTGTCGAGCAGTCCGATGCCGCTCGTGTACTTGGCGGATTCGGTGTAGGTGACGCTGCCGCTGGTCGGCGCGCTGGCCTGGCCGGCCGCGGGGAATCCGTCCGCTGCGGGGACGGTCAGCGTGCTGCCCAGCGGCTGGTAGGCAGTGTTGTATCCGGTGACGGCCTGCGTGTACGCCTTGCCGGACGCGCCGTCGACGTAGCGGGTGGAGGACGTCGGGTAGCCCTTGGCCAGCGTGTCGTAGACGTACGACGCCTGCTGCTTGGACGGGTCGGGTGTCGCCGACCACGCGCCGGAGTAGGTGGCGGTGACGCGGTTGTCCCAGTCGTAGGCGTAGGAGAGGACCTGGCCGCGCGGGTCGGTGCTCTGGAGCAGGTTGCCCATCACGTCGTACTTGTCGTACGTGCTGGTGCCGGCGTCCGGGTCGGTCTGCTTGGTCTCCTGGCCCAGCAGGTTGTACTGGTACGACCAGGTGTTGCCGCCCGTGTCCTTGACGGAGGAGACCTGACCGGCCGGGGTGTAGGTGTAGCGCGTGGTGGAGTCGGCCGCGGGGACGGCTCCGGCGGTGCCCTGGGTCCACAGCGCCGTGGTGCCGTTGCTCGCTACCACGGCCACCGTGGAGTCGTTGCGGACCTTGAAGGTGGCGCCGGTGGTGGCCGCCAGGCCGGTGCTCCACTTCGAGGTGCCCGTCGTCGTGTAGACCCCGAGGTTGCCGTCCGTCCCGAACTTGGCATAGGCGCCGGGGTTGCCGGAGGTGCCGCTGTGCCAGATCTGCGTGCCGGTGGTGAGCGAGGTGAGGACGAGGTCGCCGTCGGCTTGCATCGTCAGCCGCACGCTGTCGCTGGTGAGCGACGTGCCGGACGGAATGAGCTGGCCGCCGGTGAGGGTGACGTCCTTCGCGGTGTTCTTGACGACCGTGCTCGTGGTCTGGCCCAGGCCGTTGGTGAACGTCGCGGTGGACGGCCCACCGGCAGGAGCCGTGCTGTCCGTCTCGTCCATGCCCGGGTAGGTCGTGGTGGTCGACCACTGCTTGATCGCGTTGTGCCACAGGGTGCTGCCGACCACCCGGCCCTGGCCGTCGTAGTCCGTGGTGGTCTCGGACGGGATCGTGTTCTCGTTCGCGGCGAACAGTGTGGAGGACGGCGGGGTGTCCGGCTCGGAGTAGGCAGCGTACGAAGCTGTGGCCCAGCCGTGGGAGTCGTAGAAGGAGTCCGAGATGACGCTGCCGTCGTCCGCCACCGACTCTTGCTGGGTCTGGCGGGGCTGGAGCATCCCGTCGTAGATGGTGACGGACGTCGCGTACGAGTCGTCGTCACGACGCGTTTTGGTGGTCACCGACGTCGGGTCGCCGGGGTGGGTGATGGTGCCGCCGGGCGCGGCCACGGCGCCGGGGTCGATCGAGTAGGTGTACGTCATGTCGGCGGTCTGGGTCGCCTTGTCGCGACCGGGCAGCCAGACCGCGGTGCGACGGCCGAGAGCGTCGTACGTCGTTTCGGTGACCCGCCCGTTCGGGTCAGTGCTCTTGGTCGTCTCTCCCCGCAGCGGGTCGAAGTCGGTGGTGACCTTCCACTGCTTGCTGTTGTACGTCTCGGTCTCGGTCGGTGCGGTGTTGCCGCCGGAACTGCTCCAGGCAGGGGTGAAGTCGGTATGCGTCTTCTGCCCGTTGGCGTCCACCGCGTCGGTGACACGGCCCGCGCCGTCGTAGGCGGTGCTGGTGGTGGTCTGCCACTGCTCGGTGCCGCCGGAGTAGGAGGTGGCGGTCCGGACGGCAGTCGGCTCGCCGGTCGGTGAGACGGTGCCGAACGTGCCCAGCGACGACAGGGTGCCGTTGTAGTAGGTCTGCGTGTCCGAGATGATGTTGCCGGAACTCACCGCGTCTGAGCACGGACCCGCGTGCGAGGTGACCTGGTCCGGGTAGGACAGCATCAGGGTGTTGCTGTCGGGTGCGGTGGCGTACGTGGTGGTCGCGCACGTCTCCTGAGTCGCGTCGGACACGTCCCCTTGTGCGTCGACGCTGACAGGTCGGCCTTGGGTGTCGTAAGAGGTGTCGGTCCGTGACTGGCGCCACTTGCCGCTCGCGAGGAGCGTGTACCCGCGTGTCTCGGTACCGGTGGTCCGGTGTGCGGTCAGTGCGGGCAGCGTGGAGAGGGCAGGTTCGCTGTCGCCGGGGTTGTCGTCCTGGGTCCAGGACGTCCAGGCGGTCCTGCTGTGAGTGGCCGTGGTGGTGAGGGAGAACGGGCCGTTGACGGTCTCGGCGTCGACGGTGCCGCCGGCCTTGGTGTAGGTGTCGGTCTCCAGCGGGGTCCCGGCGAGTGCGTCGGAGTCGGTGACGGTCTGGACTGTGCTGCCGCCCACCTGGGCGGTGACGCTGACCGAGCGGCGGGTGCCGTCGGCCTTGTAGTCCCCGTCCATCCCCTGGAGGTACGTGGTGGTCTGCTGGGTCACCGGTTCGGGTGCCGCACCCGTCTTGACGGTGACGGTGTGGAAGCCGCGGAACTGGTCCCAGGTGCGGTACTGGTCGTCCGTCAGGTCGGAGTCGTCGCGGTGCCACGCCGCGTCGCCGTAGCCGTACGTGGTGACCTGCGCCTCGGAACCGGCCGGGATCTTCTGCGCGTCAGGCTTGTACTGTGCGGCGATGGTGAGGTCGGACGCCGTGACCTGGTGGACCGTGACCTTGTTGAACCAGTCCTCGATCGGCTTGGACGCACCGGGGACGGTCCAGTAGACCGGGTAGCAGGAGTTGGTGTTGGAGTCCGCCATCGATGCCGACAGCGACTTTCCGGCACAGGGCGTCTCGTTGTAGTCCACCGCAATGGACTCGCCGGTCTCGGTCTGGATGGACGAGATCCGGGGTCGGTACAATGGTGGCGCCGCCGGCTCGAAGTCGTTGACCCGGTTGTCGATCTCGGTGCCGGTGAACGAGATCTCGTTGAGTGAGATGGCGCTGTTGCCGTTGCCGTACGTGTCCTTGCCGGTGTGCTGGATCGACTGGAGCCACATCACGGCCTGGAGCGATCCCGCGTCCTTCGGGTCCACGCTGGCGCCGGTGACCGGGTCGACCGCGCCGCCGGCGTCGGAGTAGACCTGGCCGAGCTGGTAGCTGTCGACCGGCAGGAGCTTGTCGGTCGAGGAGTCCTTGACATGGACCTCGGTCGTGATGGTGTCGAGCCGGGTGGTGCTCCAGAAGGTGGGGCCCGCGATGATGCACACGTCAGCCGGCACCGTGGTCGAGCCGTCCGGAATCTTCGTGGTGTCGGTGGCGTCGCAGTGGAGGTCGTACGGCACGTCGGGCCAGTGCGGGGCCGAGGAGTCCGTGAGGTCACCAGCGGCGCACTTCGTGTACGACGAGGTGGCCTGGCAGCGCTGCGCCGAGGCGAAGTCCACCTGCGCCGACGGCGTACGGTCGGCCTGCTCGTCGGCAAGGGTGTAGCCGTAGCTGATCGACTTCAGCGTGCCGCCACGGGTGTACGACGTGAGCGTGCCGGTGTCGCCGGTGGCCGCCTGGCCGCCGCCCAGGTCGTAGTAGTTCTTCTCCGCGGAGTAGTCGTAGCGCTGGACGAATCCGGAGGGCGAGACGACGAAGTCGAGGTTCCACCGCCAGCCCTCGGGATCGGCGCACTTGGACGCCTTGCCCTTGGCGGAGTCGTAGCACGGGTCGGACGACTGGGGATGCAGGACCGGGACGCCCCACGCCGACTGGGTGGAATCGTCAGACGGTGTGCCCGACTGCGGCTTGCCCGCGGTCCCGGCCGCTGTGGGGCTGTGGTCGGCGCCGAAGTACGCGGCCGTCCCGTCGGTCGTCAGGACCCGGTAGTACAGGCCGTCCTGGAGGCCGTTCGCCGCTCCGGACAGCTCCTGCACCACGGTGCCGTCGTCGCCCTGGAGCCGCCACTGCGCCACCTCGCCCGCGACGCTCGAATCCTTGCTGTCGGGCACCAGAACGCCCGAGTGCGAGCCGAAGGAGATGGTGGCGTTGTCCCCGCCCCAGCACTCGTCGCCCGAGCCCTTGAGGATCTTGTTTCCGCTGCCGTCCAGAAGGCTGCCGCACGGACGGTACGTGCGCTCGACGAAGCCCGGCTGGTAGTCCCAGCCGTCACCGATCCACGAGGACTGCGAGTTGCGGGCTGAGGTCTCACCGTCAGTGGACTGCGAGTCGTACGACAGCGCCACATCAGGGGCGCTGCCGCCGACCGCCGCCGGCACGTCGATCGGGTACGAGTAGGTGAAGGCTCCGGTCGCGGAGGCCCGCCACGTACTCGACGGGGTCAGCGAGGTGGCCGCGTAGTTGCCCTGCGACCCGCTGCTGCCGGACGTGACCACGAGCGCGGTGGCGGCCCCGGTCGCGGTGGTCGAGCTCGTGGCCTTGCTCTGGGTGCCGTCTGCTGTGCTTGCGGCGGACGAGGCGCTGAGCGACACGTCCGCGGTCAGCTCGGCCGACCCGGCGCGGTTGGTGAAAGCGATCGGTGTCTGCTGCTGGCAAGCGGCGGCCTGCGGAGTCGTCAGCGCGCAGGCAGGCACCTGACGCACCTGGAGGCGTGCGCCGTAGCCGCCGCCATATGCCTTGGTCAGGGAGGAGTAGTCGATGACCACCTTGACGTGGTCCGCGCCCGACTTGCCGTCAGCCCGGGTGAGACCGAGCAGCATGCCATTGGCTCCGAACTGCACCGCCGCGGCGTGGGAGGCGAGTTGCACCCGTACCGACGAGGCAGCAGTGGCCGCGTGGCTGCTCTTGGTCTTGGCTGCACGCGCGACCCATACCGGGAGCGAACCAGCACGTACCGGTTTGGCTGTGCTGGCCGCCGCGGACGGGGTCAGTGCGACGGTCGCGCTTCCCGCAGCGGCCCAGGACGGTTTTGACGCCTTGTACGGTGTCAGCGCCTTCGTGGCGGGCACCTTGACCGCCTGGGCCGCCGTCAGTCGATGGCCTCCCGGCGACGGCGTGGCGGCAAGCGTCTCAGGATTCCAAAGCTCACCCTTGAAGTCCGGCGACCAGGCTGTCGAGCCCTGCGCGAACGCCTCCGGAACCAGCAGCGCCGTGATCACGGCCATGACCACGGCACAGGTCAACGACCGCATCCAACTGCGGTGTCGCCGTGCCGCGAAGAAACCCCGCCCCCAAGCCATCGCGGTAACGCCCCCCTGCTGCATAGCCCGTGACGGGCCGTGTGAACACGACCACAGATGGTGCGATCGCCGGTTGGAGGCTATTGAGGCCGAACAGGCATTTCAATAGCCTGTGTTGGCCCGATGGGCATTCCATGTCCTTCTTGCGTAGCTCATGTGTCCATTCAGTGAAGGACGAAAGAGTCGCAGAAGGTGCCAATTCGGACGGCATCTTGATCACCGATCGTGACCAAGTGCCGTCGCAAACGTGTGATGGATCACAGGCCCTGGGGGGTCCTGACCTAAAGGAAGTGCCATCGTTGTTCCATTACCGCGCAAAAAAGCGCGTCCCGTCCCGTGCCCGATTCCGGCGCACGGCGCTGATCACCGCGGCTGTCGCCGTACTGTTCACGGCTCCCGCTCTTCCCTCCTACGCCGACACGCCGGCCCAGTCGGACGATCCGCTGGCGGCGGCGCAGGACCAGGCCGTGGCGAACGACCAAGCCGTCCCGGTCGACGCGTTGACCACCGAGACATACAGCGTTACCGCCAACCCTGACGGCTCCTTCACCGCGACCTCCGACCTCGATCCGGTACGCGTGCAGAAGAACGGCGGCTGGACACCGGTCGACGCCACCCTCGAGCCGAACACGGACGGCACGTACTCCCCCGCCGCGACGCCCAACGGCGTCACGCTCTCGGGCGGCGGCAGCGGCCCGCTGGTGACGCTCCACCATGCCGACGGGTCGAGCATGTCCCTGTCTCTGCCCTTCACGCTTCCCGCGCCCACCGTCACGGGCGCCGACGCGACGTACGCGTCAGTGCTCCCCGGGGTGGACCTGTCGGTGTCGGTGACGGACCAGGGCGGGTTCAGTGACGTCCTGGTCGTCCACGACGCCGAGGCTGCGGCCAATCCCCTGATCCGCCAACTGACTCTGGCCGCCTCCACCGACGGACTCACCCTGTCCGCCACTCCCTCCGGCGGTATGGAAGCCACAGCCGCCAACGGGAACCTCGACTACACCACCCCACAGCCCCTGATGTGGGACTCCGGATCCGGAAGCACGGCAACATCCTCGACAGTCGGAAAGTCATCGGCGCGCGCCGCGACCGTCGACGCATCCGGCTCGTCAACGACCGGCCCTGGCCCCGATTCCCAGGTCGTTCCCGTGCCGATGACCACCAGCGGAGACGGGCTCACCCTGACTCCGGACGCTTCGGTGCTCTCCGACCCGGACACCGCCTACCCGCTCTACATCGACCCGGCCACGAACCCGGTGTCGGAGAAGACCGGCCACTACGACGAGGTCTACTCCAACTCCGCCTGCTCCAATGTCCCCACATACGACCAGCCTCAGACCAAGGGCGAAGGAGTCGGCTACCAAGGCTACGGCGGTGCCTGCGGCAGCGGCATCGAGCGCTCCTACTACGCCATCACCACTGACAAGCTCACGACTGCCATGGTGGTGTCCAAGGCCAGCATTGCTGTCTCCACCACCTACGCCGCCAGTAACGACTGCTCCCACAACCAGCCGATCACTCTGCACACCACGAACTCCATCGACAAGAACACCGACTGGGAGAACAAGCCCGGCACCCTCGATTCCGACTACCCCGCCGTCGCCACCCACGTCGCCAGCGGAGCGAATCCGGACAACGGTTGCAGCAACACGACCGCGGACTTCAACGTCACTTCCCAGGCACAGACCATCGCCACCAGAGGCCACGACGTCTGGACCATCGGCCTGTTCGGAGACGAGAACAGTTCCGATCGGGACAACTACCTGCGGATGTCGACCGCGTTCGTCCTCACCGTGACCTTCGACATCCCGCCGTCGGTGCCGACGAGCCTGCACACGACGCCTGCTGCCCTCGGCGCCTTGAGTAGCTGCACGACCAGCGGTGACGGATGGATCGGTGCCGCCAGCGTCTCCGGTGGCTCCAGCGACGTGACCCTGCATTCCACCGTGACCTCGAACGTGTCGGGGGAAACCGTGGCGGCGCACTACCACGTGTGGGACCGGACCGTCCTCGATTCGAGCGGCGCCGCGCTGGACAAGTCCACCCCTGCCACCAGCCTGCTCGCGTCGGGAAGCGACGCTCCGAAGCCCATCGGCTTCGTCCTCAAGGACGGCCACGAATACGGCTGGGACGTCTACGCCGAGGACAAGGCCGGGAAGAGCTCGGCCATCAGCGACCACTGCTGGTTCCGGACCGACTTGACCCCTCCGCCCACGCCGACCATCGAACCCAACTCCTCTTTCCCCAGGGTCGGCGCCGGCTCTGCCGACCCGGTCGTCTACGCCAGCCCCACCGGCACCACCACGTTCGCCGTCAGCGGGACCGACAGCCTCGCCTCCGACAGCAGCTGCACCCCGAACGCCTGCCTGAGCAGCGGCATCGACCACTTCGTGTTCGCGCTGGACAGTGAACCCACCGCGACGAGCACCATCGGTCACGTGACCAGCACGAGCGCTGGCGTCGCCACCGGTTCCCTCGACGTCCCTCTGACTCACTGGGGCGTTCACACGCTCTATGTCGATGCCGTGGACAAGGCGGGCAACCTTTCGCAGGCACCGTCCAGTTACACCTTCGTCGTGCCCTGGAACCCGAACCCGGCCTACCGGCCGGGAGACATCACCGGAGACGGCAACCCGGACCTGCTGGTCACCACCAAGACCGGTGACCTGGAAGTGCTCCCGGGTGGCATGGACCCCGCGTCGAGCGCGATTCCCGTCCAGACCGGACCGGTCGCCGGCACGCAGCCCATCCGCCTCGGCGGACCGGCCATCGTCTCCACAGCAGCCCAAACACCTGGCGGCGGCGACTGGACCCACTATCTGCTCGCCCACCGCGGCAACCTGTCCGGCGGCGAAGGCGACGACCTGCTTGCCTACAACAAGGACACCCACAAGCTGTACCTCGTCAAGAACGATCTCGACCCGACCGGCGACCCATCCAGTACCCCGTGGTCGGAGTACCCCGGCTACACCGACAGCGGGAAGGACCGAATCGACCTGCTCGCCAAACCGGACTGCGAGACAACCGACAAGACGCCTGACGACTCGCTCTGCCGCACTGCCGGCTACGAAGACGACGCGCCCATCAGTCAACTCGTCGTCGCCGGAAACGTCTACCAGAACGAGCAGGGCAACCTCGCCCTGGTCACTGTCGAGAACAAAGAGTTGTGGATCTACCAGCTCAGCAACAATGGCCTCGACAACCCCATCCTGCTCGGTGACGGCGACTGGTCCGGCCTGACGCTCCTAGCCCCTGGCACCGTGAACGGCACTCCCACCCTGTGGGCTCGCGACAACAGCACCGGCGCCCTGTACAGCTACTCCCTGGCACTCGACCCTGCGACCAACACCGTGCCGCTGCTGCACGCCGCTACGCACACCACGCTGGGCCTCACCCTGCCGCCCGCCAGCTACCCGTTCGTCTCCTCCTCCGGTGACGCCAACGGCGCCACGGCGCTCGGAACAGCCGACGGCTGCCCCGACCTCTTCGCCATCACCACGAAGGGCGAACTCACCGAATTCCAGGGCGTCATGAGCGGAGGCGCCTGCGGCACCAGCTTCAGCGCCGCCCTGCCGATGGGACCGGCGACCGACGCATCCACCCACTGGTGGAACCTCGACGACGGCACCGGGACCACCGCCACCGATCAGAACGGCGCACTCGACGCCACACTGAACGGCGCCGCCGCGTGGAGCACCGACACCACCCGCGGCGAGGTCCTCGACCTCACCGGAACCAGCGGTTACGCCGAGACCACCGGACCCTCGCTCGACACGTCCAAGAGCTACTCGGTCTCCGCCTGGGTGAAGCTCACCTCCACCGCCGCCAACTCCACTTTCCTCTCCCAGTCCGACTCGAGCGGTAACACCAACGCCTTCCAGATCTACTACTCGTCCGGTGCCAACGCCTGGGCCTTCAACCGCCACAACTCCGACAACACCGTCTCCACCGACTTCACCGGGGTGTACAGCCCCACAGCACCCACCGTCGGCAAGTGGACCCACCTGGTCGCTGTCTACGACGCGAGCGCCCACACCATGACGCTCTACGTCGACGGCAGCAAAGCCGCCACCACCCAGTGGACCGGCACCGACTGGAACGCCGCAGGGCCACTTGAAATTGGCCGCCGCCAGTTCACCGGCAACTATGGCGAGTACGCCAACGGCGAGATCAGCGACGTCCGCGTCTACAACACGGCGCTCCCGCTGGCGGATGCCGTGAACATGGCCGACGACCCCAAGGCCACCCAGCTCGACTGATCCGGAAGCCGCGCCACCCGACGCGGCGGCGTCCGCCCGCCCCCTGGCGACGGGGAGCGGGCGGCGCCGTACCGGGCGGCAGTACGGCGCCTGGCAAGGGCGGGCCGTTCGGGGCCGAGGGCGCGCGGGCGGGGAGGGACGCGCCCGGGAACGTCATCTCGGCGCCGGAGAGGCCGCGTTGAGCGGACCCGCGCTTACGGGGTGACCGCCCGCCGTACGCAGTCCCGCAGGAGCTCGCGGCGCTGCTCGTGCAGTTCGGCGGGTTCGTCGGCCGCGGCCGCGTACACGTTGCTCACCGGCGACCAGGCCATGGACATCGCGATGACCAGGGCCATGATGTCGAAGGGGTCGCCCGGTCTGATCCGCCCGGCGGCCTGCGCCACGGCGATCGCGCGGAGCTTGTGGTCGTCGTAGCGCCGGGGGTCCTCGGTCAGGTGGCCGGTGGGGCGGCGCTCCAGGCGGGCCCAGGTGGCGAGGCGGATGAGGTCGGGGCGGGCCAGGTACTCGTCGTAGAGCCGCACGGCCCAGTCGGCCAGGTCCTCCACATCGATGGGCACCACGTTGGTGATGCGCTCCAGCGAGCCGAAGAAGATCGCGTCGAAGAGCTGTTCCTTGTTGCCGAAGTAGCCGTAGAGCTGCGCCTTGTTGGTGTGGGCCGCGGCGACGATCCGCTCCACGCGGGCCCCGGCGATGCCGTACCGGGCGAACTCCTGCGTGGCGGCGTCGACGATCCGGCGGTAGGTGGCGGCGCCGCGCGCGCTGGACGGCTGGTCGGACAGGGGGCCGGGCATGGGACCCACGTTAACAGACAAAACGGTCGGTTTGCCGGAGCGCCCCACGCGCCCTACGCTGAAACAGACCGAACAGTTTGTTTGTGATCTGAGACCGCGAAGGAGCCCCATGCGCACCACCACCGCCTGGCAGGCGGACGCCACGGCGCCCGCCCTCCGCCGCACCACGATCCGGCGCCGCGACCTGCGCCCGGACGACCTCGCGATCCGCGTGGACTACTGCGGCGTCTGCCACAGCGACCTCCACGCCCTGCGCGACCTTCGCGCCCGCCAAGGCGACGAGGGTGCCGCCTTGGTGCCGGGCCACGAGTTCACCGGCACGGTCCGCGAGGTCGGCAGCGCCGTCACCGGCTTCGCCCCCGGCGACCTGGTGGCGGTCGGCAACATCGTCGACTCGTGCGGGACCTGCCCGATGTGCCGGGCCGGCCAGGAGAACTTCTGCCGCGACTTCCCGACCCTGACCTACGGCGGCACCGACCGGCGGGACAGAACCACGACCCTGGGCGGCTACGCCCGCGAGTACCTCGTGCGCGAGGAGTTCGCGTACCACCTCCCCGCCGGCCTCGACCCGGCCGCGGCGGCCCCCCTGCTCTGCGCGGGCATCACCGTCTGGGAGCCGCTGCGGACCCTGGGCGTGGGCCCCGGCAGCAAGGTCGCCGTCGCCGGGCTGGGCGGGCTGGGGCACCTCGCGGTCAAGCTGGCCGTCGCGCTCGGCGCCACCACGTCCGTGATCAGCCGCACCCCGGACAAGGCCGAGGAGGCGCGCGGCCTGGGCGCGGACCGGCTGGTCGTCTCCACCGACCCCGCGCAGATGGCGGCCGTCCGGGACCGGTTCGACGTGGTCCTGGACACCATCTCCGCGCCCCACGACCTGTCCCCTTACCTGCGCGTCGTCGCCATGGACGGCACGCTCAGCCTCCTCGGCCACATCGGCCCGGTCACCTTGGACACCATCGACCTGCTGATCGGCCGCAAGAAGCTCAGCTCCGCCGGCAGCGGCGGCCGCCCCGCCACCGCCGCCCTGCTGCGCTTCTGCGCCGAGCACCAGGTCACCGCCGACATCGAGCTGGTGCCCTCGGCCCGGGTGAACACCGCGCTCGACCGCCTGGCCCGCAATGACGTCCGCTACCGGTTCGTGCTCGACATGTCCGATCTGGACGCGCCGGCGGCACAGGGCTGAGGGCGGCCAAGGCGCCCCGGAAACACGGCCGGTGACCTGCCGTTCGACCGCCGGGAACGGGTGCGCGACTGCATATGCACGCCACCGGCCGAGCGTGATCCATTACACGAACGAGTGAACGGGCAAGGGAACAAAGGGGGCGAGCGCGGCACTGTAAAAGGTATGGACGAGGGCATCGGCAAGGGCATGGACGACTTCCGGATCGAGCACGACTCGATGGGCGAGATGCGGGTCCCCGCGGCGGCCAAGTGGGGCGCGCAGACCCAGCGCGCCGTGGAGAACTTCCCGATCTCCGGGCAGCGGATCAGCCGCGCGCACATCGAGGCGCTGGCGCGGATCAAGGCCGCCGCCGCGAAGGCCAACGCGGAACTGGGCGTGATCGAGGCCGACATGGCGGCGGCCATCGTGTCCGCCGCGGCGGAGGTCGCCGAGGGCCGCTGGGACGAGCACTTCCCGATCGACGTCTTCCAGACCGGCTCGGGCACCTCGTCCAACATGAACACCAACGAGGTGATCGCCGCACTGGCCACCGAGCGGCTGGGCCGCCCCGTGCACCCGAACGACCATGTCAACGCCTCCCAGTCATCCAACGACGTCTTCCCCTCCTCCATCCACATCGCCGCGACCGCGGCCGTCACCGGCGACCTCGTCCCGGCGCTGGAGCACCTCGCGGAGGCGCTGGAGCGCAAGTCGGCGGAGTTCGCGGGCGTGGTCAAGGCCGGCCGCACCCATCTGATGGACGCCACCCCGGTGACGCTGGGCCAGGAGTTCGGCGGATACGCGGCCCAGGTGCGGTACGGCGTGGAGCGGCTCACCGCGGTGCTGCCGCGGCTGGCCGAACTGCCGCTGGGCGGCACCGCGGTGGGCACCGGCATCAACACCCCGCCCGGGTTCCCCGCCGCGGTGATCGCCGAGGTGGCGCGGGCGACCGGGCTGCCGCTCACCGAGGCCCGCGACCACTTCGAGGCGCAGGGCGCGCGGGACGGCATCGTGGAGGCGTCCGGCCAGCTGCGGACGATCGCCGTGGGGCTGACGAAGATCGCCAACGACCTGCGGTGGATGGCCTCCGGGCCGCGCACCGGCCTCTTCGAGATCAGCCTGCCCGACCTCCAGCCGGGCTCGTCGATCATGCCCGGCAAGGTCAACCCGGTGGTCCCCGAGGCGGTGCTGATGGTGGCCGCCCAGGTGGTCGGCAACGACACGGCGATCACCGTCGCGGGCGCCGCGGGCAACTTCGAGCTGAACGTGATGCTCCCGGTGATCGCCCGCAACATCCTGGAGTCGGTGCGGCTGCTGGCGAACGTCTCCCGGCTGCTCGCGGACCGCACCGTCGACGGCATCACCGCCCACCCCGAGCGCGCGCGCGAGTACGCGGAGTCCTCGCCGTCCGTGGTCACCCCGCTCAACCGCTACATCGGCTACGAGGAGGCGGCGAAGGTCGCCAAGAAGTCGCTGGCGGAGCGGAAGACGATCCGCCAGGTCGTGATCGAGGAGGGGTACGTCGCGCGCGGCGCCCTGACCGAGGCCCAGCTCGACGCGGCCCTGGATGTGCTGCGGATGACCCGTCCGTAGCCGGTGATCATCGCTGCGTAGTGGGAGGTGACCCATCCGTAACAGTGGGTTCCGTAAACTCCGTTCATGACAGCCGACCTCGACACGACGCAACCGGACGGACCGAACGCACCGCAGCCGCCCCGCTGGGCCGCCGGCGACCAGGTGCTGTGGCGCTACCGCGGCAACGGCACGGACGAGGTGCACATCTGCCGTCCGGTGACGGTGGTGCGCGACGCCCCGGACCTGCTCGCGGTGTGGCTGGCGCCCGGCACGCGCTGCATCAAGCCGGTGCTCGCCGACGGCACGCCGGTGCACCAGGAGCCGCTGGCCACCCGGTACACCAGGCCGCGCACCCGGGCGGTGGAGCAGTGGTTCGGCGCCGGGGTGCTGAAGCTGGCCCGGCCGGGGCAGCCGTGGTCGGTCTGGCTGTTCTGGGAGCAGGGCTGGCACTTCAAGAGCTGGTACGTGAATCTGGAGGAGCCGCTGCGCCGCTGGTCGGGCGGGGTGGACTCGCAGGACCACTTCCTCGACATCTCCGTCCACCCGGACCGCACGTGGTATTGGCGGGACGAGGACGAGTTCGCGCAGGCGCAGGCCGACGGGCTGATGCCGGCCGAGCAGGCCGCCCGGGTGCGGCAGGCCGGCGAGGACGCGGTGCGCGCGATCCGGGCCTGGGCGCCGCCGTTCCGCGACGGCTGGCCGGACTGGCGCCCCGATCCGGCGTGGCCGGTGCCCGCGCTGCCGGACGACTGGGACCGCCCCGCGGTGTGAATATGCCGCCCCCTGGCATGACCTTGGGTAACCGTCGGTACGGCGGCGGGGCGCGCGGCGGCGCGCCGCGATCCGGCCGCCGGGGCGCGCGGCAAAGGTGCGGGCGCCGGGCGCGATCCCCTTGGCACGCCCCCGGCTGCCGACCGTAGGATCGTTCCCGGGAAGCCTGCGCAATCGGCTGGCACGGCCTAGAGTTTGACGCCACGTCACGGGGGTACAAACGAGTGCCGCTCCTGTGCATATGCCGTACACCGCACCACCCGACCCACCCGGCCCGGCACTGTTCCACCCCGGTCCGCCCGCCCGTCCCGTACCAGCCCCGCCCCACCCCCGCACCAGCTCCGTTCGTCACAGCACGTCACAGCGCGTCACAGCAGTCAGGGAGGTCCTGAGCAGTGGATTCCGACGGTTACGAGCCCGTTGGCACGCCCTCCACCAACCCCGCGGCGGCAGCGGGGCGGGACCGTACCGGCCAGGCCGAGGCGTTCGACGCCATCGGCGACCGGTACGACGAGGCGTTCCCCCACAAGGACGGACAGCTCACCGCGGGCGGGTGGCTGATCGCCGAACTGCCGGCCGGCTCCCGGGTGCTGGACCTCGGCTGCGGGACGGGCCTGCCGTCCGCCCGGCAGTTCACCGACGCGGGCATGCGGGTGACCGGGGTGGACCTGTCCGCCGGCATGCTGGCCCGGGCCAGGGCCAACGTCCCCGAGGCGGAGTTCCTCCAGGCCGACATCGCCGACCTGGTCGAGGGCGGGCCGCTGGCGCTCGGCAGCTTCGCCGCGGTCGCGGCGTTCTTCACGCTGCTGATGCTGCCCAGAGCGGAGATCCCCGGCGCGCTGACGGCCATCCGCGACCTGCTGGTGCCCGACGGCCTGCTGGCGCTCGGCATGGTGGAGGCGGACGTCGACGACGTCTCGATCCCCTTCCTCGGGCACAGCATCCGGGTTTCGGGGTATCTGAAGGACGAACTGCTCGGCATCGTGGCGGACGCGGGCTTCGAGGTGGTCAAGGAGACGTCGTACACGTACGCCCCGGCGAGCACCGACGTGCCGCCGGAGGAGCAGATCTTCCTCTACTGCCGACGCGCCTGACCCAGCCCAGGCCGAAGCCCCGCCGCGCGCTGTCCGAGGCGGAGCACCGACGGATGGACCTACTCGCGTGACCACGGACCCGCCACACCCGCCCCGGCCGCACGCCGCGCCGCCCCCGCAGGACGCCCAGGACCCGCAGGACCCGCGCGGCCGGTTCGGGCTGCGCGCGCCGGTGCCGCCGGCCGAGGACGAGCCCGCGGCGCCGCCCGGCCCCGCGGCGCCGGGCGCTTCCGAGGCCGAGGCGCATCGCCACGACCACGGCGGAGCGGCGGCCATCGCCCGCGCGCACGACGAGCAGACCCCCGAGCCCGCCGCACCGGCCCGGCCCGGGGCGTACAGTGCACCGCGGAGCGGCAGTGCCCCGGCGGCGGGGCAGCACCACGCGGAAAGGGCGCCGGGCGAGGCGCACGGCGGGACCCGGCCCGAGGGGCCGGCCGCGGCACACGACACGGGATGGGTGCCGGCAGTGACGGAGGGGAGCGAGGCGTTGAGCTCGTTTGTGAGCACACCGCCGCGGGGCACGGCGCTGAACGCGCCCGGGCACACCGCGGACGAGGACTCGGTGGGCATGCGCATCCCGATGCCGGTGCAGACCGGCCCCGAGGCGGACCGGCTGCGGTACGTCGGCGCGGCCACCCGCCGGATCGCCCGCGGCCTCGACCTGGACGAGATCCTGCTCGGGCTGTGCCGCTCGGCGGTGCCCGCGTTCGCCGACGCCATCCTGGTCTACCTGCGCGAGCCGCTGCCGGTCGGCGACGAGCGCCCCTCGGGCCCGCTGCGGCTGCGGCTGCGCCGGGCGGACGGCGGGCTGGAGGGCCCGGGAGACACACCGGACGTGCCGGTCGGCACCCTGCCCGCGCTGGAGACGCCGTACGGCGGCGCCCCCGAGACCATCGGGGTGCTGCTGGACGGACCGCTCGCGGAGGTGCTGCGCGGGGTGCGCCCGGTCTTCGCGGAGTCGCAGCGGGCCGCCGACGCGATGGCCGAGCTGCTCGGCAACCCGCCCGGCCCGCTGCCCACCGGTCGGCGCGCCCTGCTGGCGCCGCTGCGCGGCCGGCGCCGAGTGATCGGCGCCGCGGTGCTGCTGCGGCGCGCGGACCGGCCACCGTTCGAGGCCGACGACCTGCTGGTGGCCGCCCAACTCGCCACGCACACCGCGCTCGGCGTGGACAAGGCGGTGCTCTACGGCCGCGAGGCGTACATCGCCGACGCGCTCCAGCGCGAGATGCTGCCGGACTCGCTGCCGCAGCCGACCGGTGTGCAGCTTGCCAGCCGCTACCTGCCGGCCGCGGAGTCCGCCCGGGTCGGCGGCGACTGGTACGACGCGATTCCGCTGCCCGGCAGCCGGGTGGCGCTGGTCGTCGGCGACGTGATGGGCCACTCCATGACGTCGGCGGCGATCATGGGCCAGCTGCGGACCACGGTGCAGACCCTGGCCGGGCTCGACCTGGCCCCCCAGGAGGTGCTCTACCACCTCGACGAGCAGGCCCAGCGGCTCGGTCAGGACCGGATGGCGACCTGCGTCTACGCGGTGTACGACCCGATCGCGCACCGCCTGGTGGTGGCCAACGCCGGCCACCCGCCGCCGGTGCTGCTGCACGCCGACGGCCTCGCCGAGGTGCTGCGGGTGCCGCCGGGCGCCCCGATCGGCGTGGGCGGGGTGCCGTTCGAGGCGGTGGAGCTGCCCGCGCCCGCCGGGGCGACGCTGCTGCTGTACACCGACGGGCTGGTGGAGTCGCGCAGCCGTGACGTGTGGGGCGGCATCGAGCTGCTGCGCGAGCGGCTGCACGACGCGGCGAGCGTGGTCTCCCCGCCGCCGCTGGAGCCGCTGTGCGACGAGGTGCTGGAGATCCTCGGGCCGGGTGACCGCGACGACGACATCGCGCTGCTCGCCGCACGGTTCGCCGGGATCGCGCCGAGCGACGTGGCGTACTGGTTCCTCGAACCGCAGGCGCAGACCGCCGGGCGGGCCCGGCGGCTGGTCCGGCAGGCGCTCACCCGCTGGGGGCTGGACGACCAGGTCGACGCGGCCGAGCTGCTGGTCAGCGAGATCGTCACCAACGCGGTGCGGTACGCCGAGCGCCCGGTGACGCTGCGGCTGCTGCGCACCGACGTCCTGCGCTGCGAGGTCGGCGACGACGCCCCGCTGCTGCCCCGGATGCGCCACGCCGCCCCGGAGGAGGAAGGCGGCCGCGGGCTCTACCTCGTCAACCGCATGGCCCAGCGCTGGGGCGCCACCCGTCTGGGCGCGGGCAAGGTCGTCTGGTTCGAGCTGCCGTTCTGACCGGGGCCCTCCTGCCAGGAGGGCACCCTCGTCGGGCTCCTCCGCACGGCCCTTCACACGGGTGCCATTCCCTCGTACGGCCGCCCGCTTCCAGGTGCCGTGCGGCCGGGTGCGGGCCAAGGTGGGAACCGTCATGCCCGACGGGAATCCCATGGAGGGGCGCGCGATGAGCACGTCGAAGGTTCCGGCCACGACCGACAACGCAGGCATCGCGGTGGAGAGCGACGAGCACTCGCTGACCGTCGGGCCGGACGGACCGATCCTGCTCCAGGACCACTACCTGATCGAGAAGATGGCCCAGTTCAACCGGGAGCGGGTCCCGGAGCGGGTGGTGCACGCGAAGGGCAGCGGTGCGTACGGCCGGTTCGAGGTGACCGGCGACGTGCGGGAGTTCACCAAAGCCGACCTGTTCCAGCCCGGCCGCAGCACCCGGATGCTGGCCCGCTTCTCGACCGTCGCCGGTGAGATGGGCAGCCCGGACACCTGGCGCGACCCGCGCGGTTTCGCCCTGAAGTTCTACACCGAGCACGGCAACTACGACCTGGTCGGCAACAACACCCCGGTGTTCTTCGTCCGGGACACCATCAAGTTCCAGGACTTCATCCGCAGCCAGAAGCGCCGCCCGGACAACGGCCTGCGCGACAACGACATGCAGTGGGACTTCTGGACCCTCTCCCCGGAGTCCGCGCACCAGGTGACCTGGCTGATGGGCGACCGCGGCATCCCGAAGACCTACCGGCACATGAACGGCTACGGCTCCCACACCTACATGTGGATCAACAGCGCCGGCCGGAAGTACTGGGTGAAGTACCACTTCAAGACCGACCAGGGCATCGACTTCCTCACCCAGGCCGACGCCGACGCGATGGCCGGCCACAACGCCGACTACCACCGGCAGGACCTGTGGGAGGCGATCGACCGCGGTGAGCACCCGTCATGGACGCTGTGGGTGCAGGTGATGCCGTTCGACGACGCGGCGGACTACCGGTTCAACCCGTTCGACCTGACGAAGGTGTGGCCGCACGGCGACTACCCGCTGATCGAAGTGGGGCGGATGACGCTGGACACCAACCCCGACGACTACTTCGTCCACATCGAGCAGGCCGCGTTCGAGCCGTCGAGCATGGTGCCGGGCATCGGCCCCTCCCCCGACAAGATGCTGCTGGGCCGGCTGTTCTCCTACCCGGACACCCACCGGTACCGGATCGGCCCGAACTACCAGCAGCTGCCGCCGAACCGCCCGCACGTGCCGGTGCACTCCTACGCCAAGGACGGCCCGATGCGCTTCGATCCGGCCCGCACCGGGGCGCCGTACGCGCCGAACTCCTACGGCGGCCCGGCCGCGTCCCCCGAGGCGTACGGGGACATCGCCGGGTGGCAGGCGGCCGGCGAGATGGTGCGGGAGGCGTACACGGCGCACCGGGAGGACGACGACTTCGGGCAGCCGGGAACCCTGGTGCGCGAGGTGCTGGACGACGCGGCGCGGGACCGGCTGGTCGGCAACGTCGCCGGGCACCTGTCCGACGGGGTGAGCGCGCCGGTGCTGGAGCGGGCCTTCGCGTACTGGCGCAGCATCGACCAGGCGGTGGGCGACCGGATCGCGCAGGCGGTCACGGCGCCCTGACCCCGGGCGGGCCGCGCGCCGGCCCGCCGCACGGGCGCAGCCCCGGGACACGTGTTCGCCCCCGTGCCCCGGGGCTGCTTCGTGTTCCGACCGCACCACCCAGAACGCGTCTGACCTGCAAAAACGCCCATGCGAGGAGTTATGCACAGTGGGTATACACGCGATGTATACGCATGGTGTAGTCTGCTCGCATGTCAATCGGCCAGACCTTGCTCGGGCTCCTGGAGTCCGGGCCGCGCCACGGTTACGACCTCAAGCGCGCCTTCGACGAACGCTTCGGACACGACCGGCCCCTCGCCTACGGCCAGGTCTACTCGACCATGGCCAGGCTGCTGAAGAACGGCCTGGTCGAGGTGGACGGCATAGAGCCCGGCGGCGGCCCCGAGCGCAAGCGGTACGCCATCACCGACGCGGGCATCACGGACGTGGCGGCGTGGCTCGCCCAGCCCGAGAAGCCCGAGCCCTACCTCCAGACGACCCTGTACACCAAGGTCGTCCTGGCCCTGCTGACCGGCCGCTCCGCGGTGGACCTGCTCGACACCCAGCGCGCCGAACACCTGCGGCTGATGCGCGAGCTGACCCGCCGCAAGCGGGACGGCGACCTCGCCGACCAGCTCATCTGCGACCACGCCCTGTTCCACCTGGAAGCGGACCTGCGCTGGCTGGAACTGACGGCGGCCCGGCTGGACCAGCTCGCGGCGGAGGTGGCCAAGTGACCACGGGGGGAAGCGGCGCGCACGACGCCGACACGTTCGGCACGCACCAGGGCGGCCGGGCGGCGCCACACCCCGAACCGCTGCTCCAGGCGGTCGAGGTGCGCAAGGCGTACGGACCGACCGCGGCACTCGAAGGGGCGGACCTGACCATCCGCGCCGGCGAGGTCGTCGCGGTGATGGGCCCGTCCGGGTCCGGCAAGTCCACGCTGCTGCACTGCCTGGCCGGCATCGTGCGGCCCGACTCCGGGCAGGTCCGCTACCGCGGGCAGGAGCTTTCGGCGATGACCGACGGCGAGCGCAGCGCCCTGCGCCGCACCGACTTCGGCTTCGTCTTCCAGTTCGGCCAGCTCGTCCCCGAGCTGACCTGCCTGGAGAACGTGGCGATGCCGATGCGGCTGGGCGGCGTCAAGCGCCGCATCGCCGAGCGGAAGGCCGCCGAGTGGCTGGAGCGGCTGGAGGTCGCCGACGTCGCCGCCAAGCGGCCCGGCGAGGTCTCCGGCGGGCAGGGCCAGCGGGTCGCGGTGGCACGCGCCCTGGTCGACGACCCGCGGGTCGTCTTCGCCGACGAGCCGACCGGCGCGCTGGACTCGCTCAACGGCGAGCGCGTGATGCGGCTGCTCACCGACGCGGCCCACGACACGGGCGCGGCCGTCGTCCTGGTCACCCACGAACCGCGGGTGGCCGCCTACTCCGACCGGGAAGTCGTCGTGCGGGACGGGAAGTCGCGCGACATGGAACGGGCGTCATGAGTACGCGGGAGACGGCCGCGCAAGTCGAGCCGTTCGCCGGGTTCGACGCGACCGGCGGCGGGCCCCGCCGCCCGGCGTCCGGCGGCGGACCGGCCGAGCGCTCGGCGGACGTGCGGACCTGGCTGCGCGACCTCGCGCTCGGCGCGCGCTTCGCCCTCGGCGGCGGGCGGGAGGGCTGGACCCGCACCCTGCTCACCGCGGTGGGCGTGGGGCTCGGCGTCGCCCTGCTGCTGCTGACCGCGGCGGTCCCGGCGATGGTCCACACCCACAGCCAGAAGGAGTACGCCCGGGAGAGCGCGAGCAACAGTTACGTCGCCCACCCCAGCGACCACACCCTGCTGTGGGCGAACGCCGACACGACCTACCACGAACACGACATCACCGGCTACCGGCTCCAGCGCGAGGGGGCGAAGGCGCAGCTCCCGCCGGGCCTGGACGCCTGGCCCGCCCCCGGCGAGATGGTGGTCTCCCCGGCGCTGAAGAAGCTGCTGGCCTCCGCGCCGCTGCTGCGCGAGCGCCTGGACCACCAGGTCACCGGCACCATCGGGAAGGCCGGACTCGTCGGCCCGGCCGACCTGTACTACTACGTCGGCAGCGACCAGCTGGTGGCCCGCGACGCCCAGTACGTGCACGGCAACGCCGACCGGATCACGGGCTTCGGTGCCCGCGACACCTCCGAGGACCTGGGCGCGCCGCTCGAACTGCTGCTGGTCATCGTGCTGGTGGTGCTCCTGCTGCCGGTCGCGGTGTTCATCGGCACCGCGGTCCGGCTCGGCGGCGAGCGCCGGGACCGGCGGCTGGCCGCGCTGCGGCTGGTGGGCGCCGACATCCGCATGACCCGGCGGATCGCGGCCGGCGAGGCCCTGCTCGGCGCGCTGCTCGGGCTGGCCGTCGGCGCCGCGCTCTTCCTGGGCGGGCGGCAACTCGCGGCGCACATCAGCGTGGTGTCGGTCTCGGCCTTCCCCTCGGACCTGACGCCGAACCCGGCGCTGACGGTGCTGATCGTGCTCGCCGTGCCGTTCGCGTCGATAGCGGTGACCCTGGCCAGTCTGCGCGGCACCGCGATCGAGCCGCTGGGCGTCGTACGCCAGGCGCTGGGCCGGCGGCGCCGGCTGTGGTGGCGGCTGCTGCTGCCCGCGGCCGGACTGGCGCTGCTGGCCCCGCTCTTCGGCAAGATCCACAACGGCTCGGGGATCAACGAGTACCAGGTCGCCGCCGGCGCCGTCCTGCTGCTCTTCGGGGTGACCGCGGTGCTGCCGTGGGCGGTGGAGGCCACCGTGGGGCGGCTGAGCGGCGGCCCGCTGTCCTGGCAACTGGCCACCCGCAGGCTCCAGCTGAGCAGCAGCGCCTCCGCCCGGATGGTGAGCGGGGTGACCATCGCGGTGGCCGGCGCGATAGCTCTGCAGATGCTCTTCAACGGCGTCAGCGACGACTACGTCAGCAGCACCGGCGCCGACACCCAGCGCGCCCAGGCGGTCGTGGACGGCCGGGTGGAGAACATCGCCCGGCTGAACGCCGACGCGAAGTCCGTCGCGGCGGCCCAGGGCGTCGCGCAGGTCTACGGCTACGGGGAGGTCCAGGCGACCCGCCCGGACGCGAGCAGCCTGCCCGGGCGCGCGGGCACGCAGTACACCGAACTGCCGGTCGACGTCGGCGACTGCGCCGCGCTGCGGCAGATGGCGCGGATCACCGCCTGCCGGCCCGGCAGCGTCTTCCTGGTGCCGGCGGACTCCGACAGCTATGCGGACGACGGCTACCAGCGCTATCTGCGGCCCGGCGCGAAGGTCGACCTCAACGCACCGGTCGGCGACACCTACACCGGCATTCCCCGGCTGTGGCAGATCCCGGCCACCGCCGTCCGCGCCGGCAGCCGGGCGGACGCGACGGGCTCTCACGCCTGGGGCGTACTGGCCACCCCGGAGGCGGTCAGCGGCGCGCCGCTCGGCGAGCTGGACGCGCGGCTGTCGGTGGTGCTCGACCCGCACCAGCCCGACGCGATCGAGCACGCACGCAACGCCGTGGCCCGGCTCGGCATCGACATGGACATCTACACCCTCTACGACACCCGGACGAAGGAGAGCTTCCTCCAGATCCGCCGCGGGCTGTTCGCGGGTGCGGCCTTCACGATGGCGCTCATCGGCGCCGGGCTGCTGGTGACGATGCTGGAGCAGTTGCGCGAGCGCAAGAAGCTGCTGGCGGTGCTGGTCGCCTTCGGCACCAGGCGCTCGGTGCTGGGCTGGTCGGTGCTGTGGCAGACCGCGGTGCCGGTGGTGCTCGGGCTGCTGCTGGCCGTCGCGGGCGGCATCGGGCTCGGGGCTGCGCTGCTCGCCATGGTGCAGCGGCCCTTCCAGATGGACTGGGCCGGGGTCGGCACGATGGCCGGGGTCGGGGCGGCGGTCATCCTCGCGGTGACCCTGCTGAGCATGCCGCCGCTGTGGCGGCTGATGCGGGCGGACGGGCTGCGCACGGAGTAGGAGCCCGGCAACGCCCGCGGGGACCCGCACTCCTGAAAGGGTGTGGGTCCCCGCGGGCGTTCCGATACGGCGAGGGCGGTGCGGCGCGGCTACTCCACGCCGTCCTCGACCGGTTCGCGCGGCTCGGCCGCCGCGTCCTCGGCCTGGGGCCCGGCGGGAGCCGCTGGAGCCGCAGCAGCCGCAGCGGCCTCGCCCGCCGCTCCCGCGCCGCCGTCCGCGGCGGGGGCGGGGGCCGGGCCGGTGGCCGCCGCCGGAGCCGCCGCCGGAGCCGGTGGAGCCTGCCCGGCGGGCGCGGCCACCGTCTCGGCCACCGGACCGGTTACTGGACCGGCCGTCGTGGCGCCGGACTTGGCCCGCGCCCGCAGCACACCGACGACCGTGTTGCTCACCGCGACCAGCGGCACCGCGCTGACCGCGCCGCCGATCCCGGCGATCAGCGAACCGGCCGCCACCGACAGCACCACCGCGAGCGGATGGACCCGCACCGCGCGGCCGAGGATGAACGGCTGGAGCACGTGCCCCTCGATCTGCTGCACCGCCAGCACCACCGCCAGCACCATCAGCGCGGTGAATGGCCCCTGCGTGACGAGCGCGACGACCACCGCCACCGCACCCGAGGCGACCGCGCCGACCAGCGGCACGAACGACGACAGGAAGATGACCACCGCCAGCGGCACCGCCATCGGCACCCCGAGGAAGAAGATCCCGATGCCGATGCAGATCGCGTCGATCAGCGCCACGATCACGGTGCCGCGCACGTACAGCGTCAGGGTCCGCCAGGCGCGCGGGCCGGCCTCGGCGAGCCCGGCCCGGGCGTCGGTCGGGAAGAGCCGCAGCACCCAGTTCCAGATGTTCGGCCCGTCGTAGAGCAGGAACAGGGTGCTGAACATCGCCAGCAGCACGCCGGTCAGGAACTCCACGATGACCGTGACGCCCTGCAGCCCCGCGTCCGTGAGCTGCTTGCTGTTGTGCCCGATGGCGTTGCTGAGGTTGTTGGCGACCTGGTTGATCTGGTCGTCGGTGACGTGGAAGGGGCTGTTGAGCAGCCACTTCTTCCCCTGGTCGATACCGTCCTGGAGGCTGGAGGACAGGTTGTCGACGTTGTCCATCACCTGCCACACCACGAACCAGCCGACCAGCCCCATGACGACGAAGCCGCCGATGAAGACCATCGCGGTGGCCAGCCCCCGCGGCACCCCGGAGCGTTTCAGCCGGGCCACGAACGGTTGGAGCAGCGCGGTGATCAGCAGCGCCGCCACGAACGCGAGCACCACCAGCCGGACCGCGCCGATCACCCGCATCAGCACCCACACGGTGCCGGCCAGTACCAGCAGCCGCCAGCCGATCTCGGCGGCGACCCGCATGCTCCACGGCACCACCGCGACCGGGTCCGGCACCGGCTGCGGCGCGGCGGCCTGTGCCGGGACGGCCGGCTCGGGCGCCGCGGGCGCCGCAGGAGCCGGGGCCGCCACGGGCGGCGCCGCCTGTACCGCGGCGGATTCGGTACGGTCCGGCGCGGGTTGCGCGGGCACGCCAGAGGGGGCCGTGGTGTTCACGGCCCCCTGGTGCTCCGCGTCGCGCGCGGAAACAGTGGCGTGTCTCTGATCCAGCCGCCCGGCGAGATTCGCCAAACCGGACGCGAGTGTCGCGCTCCAGTGGCGTTTGTCCGGCATCGCTGCTCTCCCCCTCGGCCCGTCGGCCGTCTGTGGCACTGCTGTGGGAGACGACGTTACCCGGGACAAGGTTGATCCGGCCGCGCGAGTGGCCGGATCGGGCGGGGTGCGCGCCGGACCCCGGTCCGGCGCCGCATCCTAGTAGTAGTGGTTGACCTGCCAGAACTGCCAGGCGTCACACGGACTGCCGTAGCGGCTGTTCATGTAGTTCAGGCCCCACTTTATCTGCGTGGCCGGGTTCGTCCGCCAGTCCGCGCCGGCCGAGGCCATCTTGGAACCGGGCAGCGCCTGCACGAGGCCGTAGGCGCCGCTGGACGCGTTGGTCGCGGTGTAGTCCCAACCGCTCTCGCGCGTCACGATGTTGGAGAAGCACATGTACTGGCCGCTGCCGACGATCTGCTTCGCCATCGCCTGCACCTGCGCGGTGCTGTACGAAGCCTGGACCGAGAAGCTCGCGCTCGGATCGCCCTTGCCGGCCTCCGCCTTGAGCTGGGCCGCCTTGGCCGCCGCGGCGTCGTCCGCCTTCTTCTTCTTGGCGGCGTCCTTCGCGGCCTGGACGCGGGCCGCCTGCTCCGCGGACTGCCTGGCCGAGGCGTCTGCCGCGTCGGACTGAGCCTGTACCTGCTCCGTCAACGACGCCTGCTGCACCTGCTGGCCGGCGGGGATGTCCGCGAGGAGGGTCGTCGTGCCCGCGGCTTCGACCGGCTGTTCGGCAGTGCCGTGGCCCTGGTCTGCACCCGACGCGACGCCGACCACGGCGCCCACAGTGGTGACCGCAGTGGCAGATGCCACCGCGAGTCCCCGGACCGAGATCCGGCTCACACGGTTTCCTTCCGGAATCGCCCGCTTGGTGACCGCACGGACGGAATCGTGCCCCTGGCGCGGTCCCCCTGGGCCGGTCCGCCGTACGGGCCGGGCGGTCACGGGGGTACTGGCCCGGTGCGAAGTCCCTTGCGGGGTCCGCGTGGTGCTCGGGCGGCTCATGGCGTCGATGTGGACTTGTGAGTGACGCGTTCCCGATCCCCGAGGGGTGACGGGAGTGCCATGAGCGGGGCCTGACAGCCTCACACCCTGCCGTACTCCGACGCCGTGCGGCAATTTCCGGTTGAGTGGCAAACTTCACATGCTGCGGAAGGAGGTAATTCCCTGCGTCCGCACCGCCCGAACGCTAAGCTGCTGCGCCCGGTTTACCCGGACGCAGCAGCATCAACTCACCTGATTATCGGACAGATACGGCGATTGCTCAGCTGCCGGCGTCCTCCAGCATCTCGGTGACGAGCGCCGCGATCGGCGACCGCTCGGACCGGCTGAGCGTCACATGCGCGAAGAGCGGATGGCCCTTCAGCTTCTCCACCACCGCGACCACGCCGTCGTACCGCCCCACGCGGAGGTTGTCGCGCTGGGCCACGTCATGGGTGAGCACCACCCGCGAGCCGGCCCCGATCCGGGACAGCACCGTCAACAGGACGTTCCGCTCCAGGGACTGGGCCTCGTCCACGATCACGAACGCGTCGTGCAGCGAACGGCCCCGGATGTGGGTCAGCGGCAGCACCTCCAGCATGCCGCGCGCCACCACCTCCTCGATGACCTCTTTCGACGTCACCGCCGCGAGGGTGTCGAAGACCGCCTGGGCCCACGGGCTCATCTTCTCCGCCTCGCTGCCCGGCAGGTAGCCCAACTCCTGCCCGCCGACCGCGTACAGCGGGCGGAAGACCATCACCTTGCGGTGCTGGCGGCGCTCCAGGACCGCCTCCAGACCCGCGCACAGCGCCAGCGCGGACTTGCCGGTGCCGGCCCGCCCGCCCATCGACACGATGCCCACCTCCGGGTCCAGCAGCAGGTCCAGCGCGATCCGCTGCTCGGCGCTGCGCCCGTGGATGCCGAACGCGTCGCGGTCGCCGCGCACCAGCCGCACCCGGCCGTCCGCGGTGACCCGGCCCAGCGCCTTGCCGCGCTCGGACTGGAGCACCAGGCCGGTGTGCACCGGCAGTTCCGCCGCCTCGGGCAGGTCGACGACCTCCTGCGCGAAGAGGGTGTCCACGTCCTCGGCGCCGACCTGGAGCTCCTCCATCCCGGTCCAGCCGGAGGTGATGGCGAGTTCCGCGCGGTACTCCTCGGCGAGCAGCCCGACCGAGGACGCCTTGACCCGCAACGGCAGGTCCTTGGAGACGACGGTCACGTCGTACCCCTCGGCCTGGAGGTTGCGGGCGACGGCGAGGATGCGCGAGTCGTTGTCACCGAGCCGGAAGCCCGCGGGCAGCACCCCGGGGTCCGAGTGGTTGAGCTCGACCCGGAGCGTGCCGCCGAAGTCGCCGATCGGGATCGGCGCGTCCAGCCGGCCGTACCTGATCCGGAACTCGTCGAGCGTGCGCAACGCCTGGCGGGCGAAGTAGCCGAGTTCCGGGTGGTGGCGCTTGGCCTCCAGTTCCGTCACCACCACGAGCGGCAGCACGACCTCGTGCTCCTCGAAGCGGGTGAAGGCGCCTGGGTCGGCGAGCAGCACGCTGGTGTCGAGTACGTATGTGCGCCGGTCGTGATCACGGCGGTTCTTGCTGGTCACCACGTGTGGACGAACCCCCTCGGGAGAGGTGAGTCTTGCGGTCCGGCAACCAGGACCCGGATGCCGGTCTGCCAGTGATATGCCCTGGAACAGCCGCGCGCATGCGGATGCATACGACAGTCACCCGACGGTCATCGCTCCGCCACGCAGCGCTCACCGCGCCCTACCGGGTCGCTCAGGCCCCGTAGCGGCGGTGCCGGGCGGCGTAGTCGCGCAGCGCCCGGAGGAAGTCGACCTTCCGGAAAGCGGGCCAGAAGACCTCGCAGAAGTAGTACTCCGAGTGGGCGCTCTGCCACAGCATGAAACCGGACAACCGCTGCTCACCGGAGGTGCGGATCACCAGGTCCGGGTCGGGCTGACCGCGGGTGTAGAGGTGCTCGGCGATGTGCTCGACGTCGAGGATCCCGGCCAGGTCCTCGATGGAGGTGCCGCGCCCGGCGTGCTCGTGCAGCAGCGAGCGGACCGCGTCGGCGATCTCCTGCCGGCCGCCGTAGCCGACCGCGACGTTGACCAGGATGCCCTCCTGGCCGTCGGTGGCCTGCTCGGCCTCCTTCAGCACGCTCTGGGTGTGCGCCGGCAGCAGGTCCATGGTGCCCACGTGGTGCACCCGCCAGCGCCCGGCCGCGGCCAGCTCGGTGACGGCGTCCTCGATGATGCCCAGCAGCGGCACCAGCTGGTCGGCCGGCCGGTCCAGGTTGTCGGTGGACAGCAGCCACAGCGTGACCACCTCGACACCGGTCTCCTCGCACCAGCCCAGCATCTCGGCGATCTTGTCCGCGCCGGCCCGGTGGCCCTGCTCCGGGCTGCCGCCGGACGCCTTCGCCCACCGCCGGTTGCCGTCCAGGATCACACCGATGTGCTTGGGGGCCTGCGACACGTCGATCCGGCGTTCCACCCGGCGGGAGTACAGCCCGTACACCAGGTCGCGCAGATTCATCGCGTACCAGCCCCTCATGTGCTCGTCGCCCGCGCGGCCACACTACTGCGCGAACAGCCGTACGCACGAACCGGGTCGAGCGGCCGCGGGCCCGCTTGCGCACCGGTTCGACGGCCGCGAACGGGAGAAGCTTCAACCACTCGTGATAAGCAGAGGCGGTGAACATCAGAAACCTCTACCGCGCCGCCGACGAGCGCTACGACACGATGGAGTACCGCCGCACCGGCCGCAGCGGCCTGAAGCTCCCGGCGGTCTCGCTGGGCCTGTGGCACAACTTCGGCGACGACCGCACCCTGGACTCGCAGCGCGCGATCCTGCGCCGCGCGTTCGACCTCGGGGTCACCCACTTCGACCTCGCCAACAACTACGGCCCGCCCTACGGCGCCGCCGAGGCGAACTTCGGCACCCTCTTCGCGCAGGACTTCCGCCCCTACCGCGACGAGCTGGTCATCTCCACCAAGGCCGGCTACGACATGTGGCCAGGACCCTACGGCGAGTGGGGCTCCCGCAAGTACCTGCTCGCCTCGCTCGACCAGTCGCTGTCCCGGATGGGCCTGGACTACGTCGACATCTTCTACTCCCACCGCTTCGACCCGGAGACCCCGCTCGAGGAGACGATGGGCGCGCTGGCCACCGCGGTCCAGCAGGGCAAGGCGCTGTACGTCGGCATCTCCTCCTACGGCCCGGAGCGGACCCGCGAGGCCGCCCGCATCCTGCGCGAGCTGGGCGTGCCGGCGCTGATCCACCAGCCGTCCTACTCGATGATCAACCGCTGGATCGAGGACGAGGGCCTGCTCGACGTCCTCGACGAGGAGGGCATGGGCTGCATCGGCTTCGTGCCGCTGGCGCAGGGCCTGCTCACCGACCGCTACCTCGGCGGCATCCCGTCCGACTCGCGGGCCGCCCAGGGCAAGTCGCTCGACCCCGAGCTGGTCAACGACGAGACGGTCACCCGGCTGCGCGCCCTCAACGACGTCGCCGCCGCCCGCGGCCAGTCCCTGGCGCAGCTCGCCCTGTCCTGGGTGCTGCGGGACCCGCGGGTCACCTCGGCGCTGATCGGCGCCTCGTCCGTCGCGCAGCTCGAGGCGAACGTCGCCGCCGTCGGCGCGGCGCCGCTGACCGCGGAGGAGCTGGCCGAGATCGACCGCCACGCGGTGGAGCCGGCCGGCGTGAACCTGTGGAGCGTCAGCAGCGACGCCTGAGCACCGGCCGCCCGGGTGCACCCAGTGCGGGGGCACCCGGGCGGGGCATCCGGGCGGGCGGGGCATCCGGGCGGCCGTCCGGCGGCGGTCAGGCCAGCAGGACCGCTGCCAGGGTGCCGGCGAGCATGAAGGGGCCGAAGGGCATCGCGGTCTTGCGGGTGGCGCGGCGGGCGGCGATGAGGCCGAGCCCCACCACGGCGCCGAGCAGGAAACCGGCGAAGGTGCCGGTCACCACGGCCCCCCAGCCGTACCAGCCCAGGACCAGCCCGAGGGTCGGGGCGAGCTTCACGTCGCCGAACCCCATGCCGGCCGGGTTGACGAAGAACAGCACCGCGTACAGCCCGCCCAGGACGGCGGCGGCGATCAGCGCCCGGGTCCAGGAGCCCTGCGCGGACGGCAGCAGGGCGGCGCCCCCGAGCAGCAGCGCGGTGAGGCCGAGCGCGGGCAGCGTGAGGACGTCGGGCAGCCGGCGGACGGCCAGGTCGACCCGCGTGAGAACGCCCCCGACGGGCACCAGCAGCAGCCACACCGCGAGTTCGGGGTGCCCGCCCACCCGCCAGGCCAGCGCCGCGCACACCAGCGCGCAGCCGAGCGCGGCGCCGTACCCGGGGCCGTACCGCCGCTGCCCCTGCGGGCACCGCGGGCAGCGGGCCGGGCCGAGCCAGCCCCCGACGGGATGCGCGTCCACCGGGCACAGCGCCGCCCAGGGCTCACCGGCGGGGACCGCCAACCGGTAGGCGGCACGCGGCAGGAGCAGCAGCCCGCTCGCTATTCCCCAGACGGCGGCGCCCGCGATCAGATAGACATGCACCGGGCCGACCGTACACGGGCGGCCGCGCCGTGAGGGAGGAACGGGTCATGCGCCGACGCTGGCGGGACGGCGAGGGGGCGCTGCGCACACCCACCGGCGAGGTGCCGCTGCACGTCGCCGCCTCCTACCGCGCCCGCACCCGGGGCCTGTTGGGCCGCAGCGGGATCGACGGCGCGCTGCTGCTCACCCCCGCGTCCAGCATCCACACCGTGCGGATGCGGTTCGCCATCGACGTGGCCTACCTCGACCGGCGGCTGCGGGTGCTCGCGGTGCGCACCATGCCGCCCGGCCGGCTGGGCCGCCCCCGGCTGCGGGCCCGGCACGTGCTGGAGGCGGAGGCGGGCGCGTTCGCCCGGTGGGGTGTGGCGAAGGGCGTCACCCTGGACGTACGGGACTGACGCCGGCTCGGGCGGCGCCGGGGTGGTGCGGAGCACGGTGCCGGCGCCGGTACGGGCGCGGCGTGCCGCGGTGCCGCACGGAAAACGGGCCGGTTCGCAGGGGGGGGAGCGCGAACCGGCCCGAGGGGGGGACTTGAACCGTACCGCGCCGGCGCCGTCCGCCGCGGTACGACACGCCGGGCTACGACGCCGCGGGTGGGGTGAAGGTGATCTCCACCCGGCGGTTCTCGCGGCGGCCGGCCTCGGTCGAGTTGTCGGCGATCGGGTACTGCTCGCCGTAGCCGCGGACCTGGAAGGTGTGGTTCGGGTCGCCGAGCGTGGCGAGCTGCGCGGCGAGCACGTTGTACACGGCGGTGGCCCGCTGCTTGGACAGCACGTCGCCGTGCGTGCTGCTGCCCAGGTTGTCGGTGAAGCCGAAGACCCGGATGGCCGAGGTGACGTGCTGCGCGTTGATGTCGCCGGCGATCGCCTGGATGCGGGACGTCGCGGTCGCCGAGAGCTTCGCGCTGTCCTTGGTGAACAGCACTTCGGACTGCAGGGCGTACGTCACCGTCGTGTTCGACGTCTCCTGCCGCTCCTCGGGCTGGCTGGCGGAGACCGAGCCCTGGTCGGTGACCGAGACGATGTCGAGGACCTTCGGCGGGGCGAGGGTTGCGCCCGCCTGGAGTTTCAGGTCAGGTGACTTCGGGTCGACCTGCACGGGCGGGGTGGCGGTGGTGTCGCCCGCGGTGGGCGGCGGGGTGGAGTCCGCGGCCGCGGGGGTGGCGGGGGCGGCGCACACGAGGATCAGGGCGGCCGCGGAGGCGCCGATCACGGCGGCGGCCCGGCGGGGGCGCGGCCCGGGGAGGGGGTAGGGCTGGGGGTGGGGACGCGGGTGGGGTGTGCGGGTCACGGCGGGGTCACCCCTCGGAGATGGAGATCTTGGCGGGGGGCATGGTGGGCAGTTCGAACTCGACGGAGGTGGTCGACTCCGGGGGGGAGGGGAACTGGGCGAAGAAGGGGCGGGTCTCCTGGGGCTGGATGCTCAGCAGCTTCATCGTGCACAGGCACCTGCCCTCGGTGTCCCTGAGGACGTAGTAGCGCTTCTTGCCGGCCTCGTCGACGAGCACCGCTCCGGCGACAGACGCGCCGGAAGCGCCGAGGGCTGTCTCATTGCCGACCCAGTCGTTGGCGTCGAACTCCGCCGTGCCGTCGTTGGTGATCTCCCCCTCCACGGTGACGAAGCCTCCGGAGTCGCGCACCGCGGAGTTGATGGTCACCTCGATGCCCTTCTCCCCCTTGATCTGGGCGAGCACCTGACTCGGGGTCGCGGACGGCGATGTCGCGCCCGTACTGGCCGGGGCGCTCGGCGAACCGCCGCCCGACGAGCTGGGTTTGGCATCGCTCTTCTGGCCGCCCCCGCCTCCGCAGCCCGCCAGCGACACGACGGCGAGGGCCGCGCATGCCACCGCGGTCGTCGCCCTGCGCCCGTACCTCATCGCTCCCCATTCCCTCACTGCTCGTCCTGCGGTGACTTGGCCAGGTGGACGGAGTAGAAGTCCGACAGGTCCAGTGTGAAGTCGCCCGCCTTCGGGTCGATGGCGAGCTCGCTGCCGTCACAGGTGAACCGGAGGATCTTCCCGTCCTTCGCGCCGAAGCTGCACCGGGGTTCGACCACGGCGGTCGCGGTCGCCTTCGCATGGGTGTCCTCGGTGCCGTCGATCACCGAACTGCCCACGGTGCTCTTCGTGATGACGGTGACGGTGTAGCCGGGCTTGTCGGCCAGCGAGTCGCACGTGGCCACCGTAGCGTCGTTGGCGTCCGCGTAGTCCGAGGCGGCGCCGCAGGCGGCCGCGTCGTCCACGCTCGCGCTTTCGAGCAGGCGGGCCAGCGCGGCGACGTCGTCGCCCTTCAAGGCGGCGAGGAAAGCGGCCTGGACGTCGTCGCGGTTCTCGCGGGCCGCCGCCAGCGCTGCCGAGTCCGCCGCCGTCTGGGCGCTGTTGCGGGTCACCGCCGCTTGGCCGACGGCGAAGTAGGCGAAGGCCAGGAAGAACAGCGCGCCGATGGCGACGATGTAGAGGCCGACCGTCTGGCCGCTGTCGTCGCCGAGCCGCCTTACTTGCCGCTGCCGCTGGTGATCTTGCCGATGGTGTTCGTGATGGCGTCCTTGATCTTCGTGCCGATGTCCGTCGTGCCCGCCAGGACTCCGATGATCACGGCGATCACCACCGCGATGCCGAGGTATTCGAAGGAGGTCTGGCCGCGGTCCGAGCGGGTCGCCGTGCGGGTGGCCAGGCGGGTGGTCAGCCGGTCCGTGCGGGTGCGGAGCCATACCTCGGCGTCCGTGTAGTGCTGGAGAACCCACCTGTTCATTGCTCGCCCCATTCCTGATCACCTGGCTCCTGGTCACGGCGGCCGGTTCCGGCCGGCCGGTTTCGTCGGGCACGGCGCACCGCCCTTCGCTGCTCCTGCCGCTCACAGCGGGCGCGTTCGCGCCCGCAGAGCCAGCATGACGCGAACTCACGCTGTGTCGTACCCCGTTCACGCAAAACAACCGGCTCACCCACCCCCGAAGAGGTCACCGAAGTGAATCTGCGAACCGATGATCGTGCCCGAGATGAGCAGGATCATGGTGGCCGGGACGAGCAGGATCGTGATGACCCCGGTCGCGCGCGGCACCATCCGCGCCGCGCGGCGGCGGGCGTTCTGCGCCTCGGTGCGGCGCATGTCGGTGGCGATCTGAAGCAGCGTGCGCGCGATCGGCGCGCCCAGCTCCTCCCCCTGCTGGAGTGCCGTGACGAACTGCCCCACCTGGTCGCTGCGGTTGCGCTTGCGCAGCTGGTCGAAGGCGTCCCGGCGGCTGACCCCGACGTCCATCTGCCGCAGCGCCACCCGGATCTCGTCCGACCAGGGGCCCTGGTACACGGAGTTGACCCGCTCCAGGGCCTGGCGGAAGCCGAGCCCGGCGCTGACCACGACCGCGAGCACGTCGAGGAAGTCCGGCAGGGTGCGCTCGATGTCGTCGCGGCGCCGCCGCACCGCCAGCCAGATCCCCAGGTCCGCCCACCACCAGGCGTACGCGAGCAGCAGCAGTGCGAGGAACCAGTTGCCGCGGGTGAGCAGCGCCAGCGCGGCGACGCCGCCGAGGAAGCCGTAGACCGCGCGGCGGGCGGCGTAGCGCTCCACGGTGAGGCCGTAGGGGTGG
Source organism: Actinacidiphila sp. bgisy145 (assembly GCF_057708125.1). Classification (NCBI taxonomy): domain Bacteria; kingdom Bacillati; phylum Actinomycetota; class Actinomycetes; order Kitasatosporales; family Streptomycetaceae; genus Actinacidiphila; species Actinacidiphila sp. bgisy145. Next base: position 166,676 of record NZ_JBYIRL010000003.1, on the reverse strand, counting down.
CCGGCGTGGTCGATCCGGGCGCGCATCTTCGCGATCCGGGCCGGGCCCATCATGCGCAGCACCATCGGCGCCCAGCGCATGCCGACCCGGTCGATGGCGTTGCCGGTGCGGGTGGTCCGGGTGCGGCCGACCTCCAGGGCGAGCGCGAGGTCGTCGGGGAGCTTGGCGTCCGCGCGCAGCAGGCCGATGCCGTGGACGACACCGGCGACGGCGGCGGCGAGGAGGACGGCGAGGCCGAGTCCGGTCAGGGTCATCGCGGCAGGCTCCTCACACGTCGATCCGGGACATCCGGCGGATGAGCGCGAACCCGACCACGTACAGCGCCAGGGCGACCAGTACGCAGATCCGGCCGATGCCCGAGCCGGTCATCGCGGCCAGCGAGCCGGGCATGATCCGGTTGAGCAGCAGCAGCGAGCCGACGCCGATCACCGGGACCGCGTAGGCGGTGACGGTGACCTGGGACATCTGGGTGCGGATCTCGCGGCGGGTCTCCTTGCGCTCCTCCAGGGTGACGGTGAGGTTGCGCAGGGACTCCACCAGGGAACCGCCGGCCCGGCTGGAGAGCACCAGCGTGGAGACCAGCACCACCAACTCGCGGCTGGGCAGCCGCTGCTGGAGCTCGCCGAGCGCGTCCTCCACGGAGTGGCCGAGCGCCATGGCGTCGGCGACCTGCTTCAACTCCTCGCCCGCGGGGGCCTCCAGCTCCTCCGCGGCCATGGAGACCGCGGTGCGCAGGGCCAGCCCGGCCTGGGTGGCGTTGGCCAGGACCCGGGCGAGTTCGGGGAGTTGGGCGATGAAGCGCTCGTTGCGCACCCGGCGCCGCCAGGTCAGGAAGGAGACGCCGGCCCAGCCGGCCAGCAGCGCGGCGATCGGCCCGAAGAACGGCGCGAGGAGCGTCGCGGCGACCACCCAGGCGGCGATGACGACACCGGCGACGGCGGCGGTGAACTGGCCGGGGGTGAGGTTGGTGCCGGTGGCGGCGAGCCGTCCGGCCAGCCGGCGGCCCCAGGCGTAGCGGCGCACCCGGCGGTCGAGCGCGGCGAACGCGGGCCGCCGGGCGGGGGCGTCGCCCTCTTCCCCGGCGAGGCGCTCGACCAGCGCGGCGCGGTCGGCGCGGCCGCCCCACCAGGCGTGCACGCCCCACACGCCGAGCGCGAGCGCGAGGGCGGCGGCGCCGAGCACGGCCAGCGGGTAGGGCCCGGAGGCGAACTGGGTGCCGGCGAGGAGGGTGCCGGCGAGGGAAGTTCCGGCGGCGAAGGGGCTGGTGGCGGTCACTTCGCCTCCCGGCTGTCGAGTTCGAGTGCGGTGGTGCCGACGCCGTAGGCGGCGGGGATGTGCTCACCGGACAGGTAGAGCCGCTCGCCGATCTCGCCGGGCAGCGGCCGGTGTTCGAACCAGCCGCGGACGATGCGGTCGACGCCGAGGGGTTCGGCGCGGAAGCGGGTGGCCGAGGTGAGCCGGAAGGTGTCGCGGCCGCGGGAGGACAGCACGGCGATCTCGGCGATCCGCCGGGTGCCGTCGACGTGCCGCTGGAGCTGGACCAGGACGTCCACCGCGGAGTTGATCTGGTCGCGCAGCGCCTCGAAGGGCACCTTGACCTCGCTCATGGAGGCCAGCGTCTGGAGGCGCAATACGGCGTCCTCGGCGGAGTTGGCGTGCACGGTGGCCAGCGAGCCGTCGTGGCCGGTGGACATCGCCTGGAGCATGTCGAGGGTCTCGCCGCCGCGGACCTCGCCGACGATGATCCGGTCCGGGCGCATGCGCAGGGAGTTGCGCACGAGGTCGCGGATGGTGATGCGGCCGTCGCCCTCGACGTTCGGCGGGCGCGACTCCAGCCGGATCACATGCTCCTGCTGGAGCTGGAGTTCGGCGGCGTCCTCGACGGTGATGATCCGCTCGCCGTCGGGGATCAGCCCGGACAGCGCGTTGAGCAGGGTGGTCTTTCCGGAGCCGGTGCCGCCGCTGACGATGATGTTGCACTTGGCGCGGACGAACGCGGACAGAAGGAGCAGCATGTGCTCGTCGAGGGTGCCCAGTTCGATGAGTTCCTGGAGCGTGTAGGCGCGCGGGAAGCGGCGGATGGTCAGCGTCGGGCCGGTCAGCGACAGCGGCGGGATGATGACGTTGACGCGCTCGCCGGACGGCAGGCGGGCGTCGACCATCGGATTGGACTCGTCCACGCGGCGGTTGACGGTGGAGACGATCCGCTCGATGGTCTGGAGGAGCTGGTCGGCGGAGGAGAAGCGGGCCGGGACGAGTTCGACCCGGCCGCCGCGCTCGACGTAGATCCGGTCCGGGCCGTTGACCATGATCTCGGTGACGGAGGGGTCCTCCAGCAGCGGTTCGAGGATGCCCAGGCCGAGGGCCTCGTCGACGACCCGGCGGATCAGCGCGGCGCGTTCGGCGCTGGACAGCACCGGGCCCTCGCGGCTGATGATGTGGCCGAGGACGCGCTCCAGGCGGGCGCGGCGCTCGGCGGCGGCCAGCGCGGACATCTCCGCGAGGTCGATCTCCTGGAGCAGCTTGGCCCGGTAGACGGCCACGAGGTGGCCCTCCTGGGTCTGCGGGGTGGCCTCTTCGACGGCGAGGCGGGCACGCAGGCTCATGGCGTCCAGTCCTCCTTCGGCATGGTCGCGTCGCGGTGCACCGGCCCGAACAGGTGGACCCCGGGCAGGACGGACGGGATGCTGACGGTGGCACGCGCGGTGATCTGCTCGGGGTTGTCCACCGGCCAGCTGATGTCGGGGTCGATCCAGCCGCTGACCGCGTCCTGGCCCGCCTGGGCTCCGGCGGTGGTGCCGCCCTGCGTGCCGTGCAGCGCGGCGGTGCGGGCGGCGGTGCGGGCCGCGGTGCCGGCCTGTGAGCCGCAGTAGGCGGCGATGCCGAGCTGGATGCCCGCGAGGGCGATGAGCAGGAGGAAGGGCAGCATGCCGAGGTATTCCAGCGACGCCTGACCGGCCGAGCGCCGCGCGGCGAGCCGCCCACCGGGCCGCCCGCCGAGCCGCCCGCCCCGGCTCCGCTCGGGACCGCCCCGGCGTCTCACGGGTTCACGCCCTGCGTGGCGGTCTCGTCGACCGTGGAGGCGTGCCCGTGCACGGTGACGGGGAAGTCGATGGCGCCCGGGAAGAGCACCGGCACCTTCAGCCCGAGGGAGACGGAGACCTGCCCGTCGGCGCGACCGACGTCCGGTCCCTGCATGCCGGAGGCCCACGCGCCCGGGAGGTCGTCGGCCGCGGCCGCGTGGAAGTCGGACCCGACGGCGGCGGCCCGGGCCGCCTGGTCGGCGGCGTTGCCCGCGAGGGTGAAGGTGTAGCCGGCCAGCACCGCCTGCCAGACGAGGATCAGCGTGATCAGGATGACCGGGGTCATGCCGAGCGTCTCCAGGGTGACCTGGCCGCGGTCCCGGTCGGCGCGGCGCAGCCGCTTCCCGCCGGACCGACCGGTCGGCGCCACCGCGGTGACCAGGCCCAACTCCCCGGCCAGCGACCAGATCCCGCCGCGGACGGCGGAGCGGCCGTCCAGGTCGTGCAGGCGTCCGGCGTCGATGACGGGCTGGAGTTCGCGGAAGCCGGCCGGGATCGCCGCCTCGGCGACCTTCGTGCCGGTGATCCGGCCGACCAGCGACGGCTGGATCTCGCTGCCGCGGGTGTAGCGGTTGACCGCGGTGGTGGTGTCCTGCGCCTTGCGGACCTGCAACCGGTCCCACATCCGCACCATCCGCTTGGCGGCGCGTACGGCGACGACGTCGGGGGTGGTGACCAACACGGCGGTGTCGGCGGTCTCGACGGCGACGGCGTTGGCGCTGGTGACCTGGGTGCCGCAGTCCACGACGACGACCTCGTACCGCTGCCGCAGGGCGGTCAGCACCAGGCGGGCGGCGCGGTCGGTGACCTCCTCGCCGCGCTCGCCCTCGGCGGGGGCGAGCAGCAGCGCGATCCCGGACTCGTGGACGTACATCGCGTCGTTCAGCACGCGGGAGGAGACGTCGGCGATGTCGGCCAGGTCGGCGACGGAGCGGCGGAACTGCACGTCCAGGTACGACGCGACGTCGCCGCCTTGCAGGTCGAGGTCGACCAGGGCGGTGGAGCGGCCCGACGCGTGGGCGGCCAGGGCGAGTTGGACGGCGGTGACGGTGGTGCCGACGCCGCCCTTGGCGCCGGCCACCGCGACCAGGGTGCCGCCGGTGACGGCGGGCAGCGCGGTCCGGCCGGGCGCGAGGTGGCGGCGCACCCCGTCCGCCCAGGCGGCCGCGGCCTCCACGCGGGCGCCCAACTCGTCGTAGGCCAGCGGCAGTCCGATCACGCCGCGGGCGCCGGAGTTCATCGCGGAGGCGAGCATCGACGGGCTGGGGTCGGCGGTGAGCAGCACCACGCCGACCGCGGGGAAGCGCAGCGCGATGTCCCGGACCAGGTCCAGGCCGGGCATCGGGCCGATCAGGTCGTGGACGACGACGACCTCGGGCAGCTCCTCGACGCCCGACTCGGCGGCGCGGGCGAGCGCGTCGAGCAGCGCGGTGGAACTGGGCAGGGCCGGCGCCGGTTCGGCGCCCGGGAGTTGGCCGAGCAGGCCGAGCAGCGCGCGGGCGGTGTCGGCGTCCGCTGTGCCGGCGAGGATGCGTACGGTCATCTCGGCCCTCCCCGGTCCGGCCGGCGCGCCGCCGTGCGGGGGCGGCCGGGGCGGCGGCCCGGAGCCGCGCCCGGCCTCATCGCCCGGCTCCCGCGGACGTGTCGCCGGAGAGCGTGTAGGTGCGGTCGCTGTCCGGGGGCGCCGCGGTGTCGCCGGGGGCGACCAGCGCGAGCCGGACATGCTCGGCGAACGACTCGGCGTACGCGACGCGTTGGGCGTCGGCGGCGTCGAGTGCGAAGGTGATCGGGACGCCCTCCTCGGACAGCCGCTGCGCGTCCTCGTTCTTGTCGAACGCCTTGATCTGGCCGACGTCCAGCACGGACGCGTTCGCCACGATGATCTTCGAGACGTCCGGGTCGGTGTCCTTGCGGCCGGCGAAGGTGGCGAAGATGTTCACCTTGGCGCCGGGGGTGATCTTGCCGGCCACCCCGGTCTCCGCGTCGATCATGATGGCGATCTCCATCTGCCCGGGCTTGAGTTCGGGCCGCGCGGCGACCATGTCGGACTCCAGCAGCGAGCCCTTCTTCAGCGCGACCGCGGCGATCTTCCCCTGGAGTGCGCCGAGGTCGCGTACCGCGGTGTCCGGCAGCCACCGCTTCGGCATGGATATCCGGCGCACCTTCGAGGAGTCCAGCGCGGTGTACGCGGGCACGTCGGCGGTCAGTTCGTACGCCGTCACCTTCTGGCCCACCTGGGTGCGGGCGTTGTCGACGACGGCGAGCACCCCGGCGAAGGCGGCGACCGCGCAGACCACGGAGACCACCAGGAGGACGACGCCACGGCGCTGACGTGAGTTCATGGGCGGGTGGACCTATCGCTTGTGGGGTTCGAGTTGGGGGCGGCGCGGCGTCTCCACGGCCCGGTCGGGCGGGCGGGCGGCGGCGTGCCGGGCGGGGGTGGTGCGCTCGCCGACCTTGGTGGCGCAGAACAGGCACTGGTCGCCGATGACTTCGAGCCCGCACCAGGTGCAGGTGTCGCGGCGCACCGAGGTGACGAGCTGGTAGAGCATGCCGACGTCGGCGATGTACGCGGTGAACTCGACCAGTCGCGAGGTGCCCCACCAGCGGGCGGAGTCGGCAGGCAGCGGCACCTCCCGCAGGGCCTGTGTCTGCCAGCCGGCGGCGAGCGGCCCGGCCACCCAGCCGGGGTCCAGGCCGCTGCCGGCCACCGCGAGCTGCGTGGCGTAGGAGGGACCGGGCGGCACGTGGGCCGCGTCGGCCTCGCCGAGGTAGGGCTCGGGGTGGGCGAGCACCGCGAAGTGCCGCCCGGGCACGAGGGACTTGACGTGGCTGCCGACGCCGACCGGCACCCGGTCCAGCTTGCTGACGGAGGCCAGCAGCGCGCCGGAGTGCAGGTAGTACGAGAGCAGGCGGGCGGCGCCGGCCAGCACGCCGGGGCCCAGGTCGGTGCCGGACAGCTGCCGCAGCTGCTCGCCGAGCAGGGTGCGGGCCAGCGGGGGCAGGGTCAGCGGCACGATGGCGATCCGGTCGCCCTCCAGCGCGGAGCGCACGGTGTGCATGCGGCGCCGGGCGGGGTCGTCCGCCTCGACGGGGGCGAGCGCGATCAGATGGCCGTGCGCGTCCAAGGCAGCGGAGGTGCGCACCACGTGCTCCTCCAGCGGCAGCGCGAGGTCGTCCGCGGTCACCGTGATGACGCTCGGCATGCGGCACCTCCCCATCTGCGGTGCGCCGGCCGGGTCGAGCGGGGGTCCGCCCGGCTGTACGCGGTGGTCAGCTTATCGACGTGTAGCAGGTTGAGCGCGGAAAGTCGCGGATCGGAAACCGTGAACGACCGGTGTCCACCAGGGGTCTTGACAACCTTATTGGTCTGGACCAACTTTCTCCCTATTACCTGTGTCCATGCCAACGATGGCCACCGGGTCACCCGCACACCCCACCACCCCCCAACTCCTTGCCCCCAGGAGGCAGTCGTGGAACGTGCATCGCGCGCGAATCAGCACCCAGCAAGCCATGCGAGGTCCGCGGCGACGTTGCGGCGCCGGCTGGTCGCCGGGCTCAGCGCCGCCGCCGTCATCGGCTCGGGCGTCGCACTCGTCACCCAGGGCGCCGCGTCCGCCGCCGACACCAACCTGGTCACCGACTCCGGCTTCGAGAGCGGGCTTTCGGGCTGGACGTGCAGCGCCGGCAGCGGCGCCGTCGTCACCAGCCCCGTGCACTCCGGGTCGAGCGCGCTCAAGGCCACCCCGACCGCGAGCGACACCGGGCAGTGCACGCAGACGATCAGCGTGCAGCCCAACTCCTCCTACACCCTCAGCGCTTGGGTGCAGGGGTCGTACGTCTACCTCGGCGCGACCGGCACCGGCGGCACCGACCCGTCCACCTGGACCCCGAGCGCCTCCTCCTACAGCCAGCTCAGCGTCAAGTTCACCACCGGCGCGAGCACCACCTCGGTGACCGTCTACACCCACGGCTGGTACGCCCAACCCGCCTACTACGCCGACGACGTGACCCTGACCGGCCCGGGCGGTACCGCGACCACCCCGCCGACCACGCCCCCCACCACTCCCCCGACGACCCCGCCCACCACTCCCCCGACCACACCTCCCACCACGCCGCCGACGAACCCGCCGGCCACCGACGTCCCCGCACACGCGGTGACCGGCTACTGGCAGGACTTCGACAACGGCGCGGCCGTGCAGACCCTGGCGCAGGTGCAGAACCAGTACGACATCATCGCCGTGGCCTTCGCCACCGCCACCACCACGCCCGGCGCGGTCACCTTCTCCCTGGACCCGGCGCTGAACTACAGCGACGCCCAGTTCAAGGCGGACATCGCGGCCAAGCAGGCGGCGGGCAAGAAGGTGGTGATCTCCGTCGGCGGGCAGAACGGCACCATCTCGGTGCGCGACTCGGCCTCGGCGACGAACTTCGCCGACAGCGTCTACAGCCTCATGCAGACCTACGGCTTCAACGGCGTGGACATCGACCTGGAGAACGGGATCGACTCCACCTACATGTCGCAGGCGCTGCGCGACCTCAGCGCGAAGGCCGGTTCCGGCCTGATCATCACGATGGCGCCGCAGACCATCGACATGCTCTCGGCCTCCAGTGACTACCTGGCCACCGCGCTGAAGATCAAGGACATCCTGACGGTCGTCAACACCCAGTACTACAACAGCGGTTCGATGAACGGCTGCGACGGCGGCGTCTACAGCCAGGGCAGCGTGGACTTCATCACCACGCTGGCCTGCACCGCGATCCAGGCCGGGCTGGACCCGTCCCAGGTCGGCATCGGCACCCCGGCCTCCAGCAGCGCGGCCGGCTCCGGCTACGTCTCCCCGACGGTGGTCGACAACGCGCTCGACTGCCTGGCCAGCGGCACCAACTGCGGCACCTTCCACCCCTCGGCCAAGTGGCCCACCATCCGCGGCGCCATGACCTGGTCCACGAACTGGGACGCGTCCAACGGGAACTCCTGGTCGAACACGGTCGGCGCGCACGTCCACGCGATGCCGTAGCCGGCACCAACCGGCAGGAGAAGAGCAGGAGAAGAAAGGGAGCGTCCCCCGGCCGGGGGGCGCTCCCTTCGTGTGCCGCCCTGCCAGGGGCGGCGGTTCGGCCCAGGCCGGCGCGGCGGTTCAGCCCAGGACGGCCAGCGCGTCGATCTCGATCAGCAGGCCGGCGGGCAGGCCGACGTAGACCGTCGTACGGGCCGCGGGCGGCTGCTCCAGGTCGGCGAAGTAGGCGTTGTAGAGGTCGTTCAGCTCGGCGAAGTGCGCGGTGTCGGTGAGGTAGACGCGGACCATCACCACGTCCTCCCAGCTCGCGCCGCCCGCGGTGAGCACCGCTTCCACGTTCGCGAGGGTCTGGAGGGTCTGCTCGCGCAGCGTCGGGCCGGCCGGGGTCGGGGCCTGGCCCGCCACCGCGGGCAGGAAACCGACCTGGCCGGCGACCTGGAGGATGTTGCCCTTGCGCACGCCGTGCGAGAACTTCGCCGGCGGGACGGTGTGCGTGGGCGGGGTGATCGCGGTCTTGAGGTGGTCGCTCATGCGTCGGTGTCCTCGTCGCTCGGTTCGTCTTCGTCAAGGTGGTGGCCACGGGGGCCTCGGTCGTCGTCGCGCGGGCCGCCGGCCGACCGGCCGGACAGCTCCTCCCCCACCGCGTAGGCGGTCCGCAGGATCAGCGGGCGCAGCCGCAGCAACTCCTCGGCGCCGACCACCACGTTGGGGGCGGAGACGGACATCGCCGCGCAGACCCGGCCGTCGGGGCCGTGGATCGGCGCGCCGACGCAGTTGATGGACTCCTCGTGGCCGCCGAGGTCACTCGCCCAGCCCTGCTCGCGCACCCGGGCCAGCTCCGCGAGGAACGCGGCCGCGTCCGGCGTCGAACGGGCGGTGTAGCGCGGGTAGTCCAGCCGTTCGGCGACCGCGCGCCGCTCGGGTTCGGGCAGGTCGGCCAGCAGCAGTTTGGCGACGGCGGCGACCGTGATGGCGACCGGGCGGCCGATCCGGGAGTACATCCGCACCGGGTAGCGGCTGTCCACCTTGTCGATGTAGACCACCTCGCCCTGCTCGTACACCGCCAAGTGCACGGTGTGGCCGGTGCGTTCGTTGAGCGCGGCCAGGTGCGGGTGGGCGATCTCGCGGATGTCCAGCGCTTCGACGGCCTGCTGGGCGAGTGCGAACAGGCGGGCGCCGAGCCGGTAGCGCTGGTCCTGCTGACGGTAGACGAGGCCGTGCTCGTGCAGGGTGCGCAGCAGCCGCAGCGCGGTCGACTTGTGCACGCCCAGCCGGGTGGCGACCTGTTCCAGGCCGGCCGGTCCCTCGGCGAGCAGCGGCAGGATGCTCAGCGCCCGGTCCACAGTCTGGCTCATCCCGGCACCCCCGCGGCCGCCGCCCGGGTCCACCCCGGGCCCAGCCGCAGCCCGGCCCACGCCTCGTCGTCGAGCGCCGCCAGCGCGTCGCAGCGCGCCCGCGGCGGCGGCACCGCGAGGTCGTCGGGCACGGTCAGGGCGGCGGCGGCCAGCAGGTGGCCGTGGCGCATCCGGTCGCGCAGCGGCAGCCCGCGCAGCGTCGCCGACAGGAACCCGGCGGCGAAGGCGTCGCCCGCGCCGACGTGCGCGACCACGTCCACGGCCGGTGCGGGCACGTGCAGCCGCACACCGCCGCCGGCCGCGGTGTGCGGCCGGGCGGCTCCTTCCGGCCCGTGGGCCGAGCCCAGGCCGGCCAGTTCCACGGGCAGCCGGGACTGCTGCGCGACGAACACCGTGGCCCCGGCGGCGCCCTGCTTGACCACCAGCACCGCCGGCTCCGGCAGCGCGGCCCGTACCGCGTCCGCGTCGGGCAGGCCCCAGGCCGCCTGGGCCTCGTCCTCCCCGACGAAGACCAGGTCGCAGCCGCGGGCGAGGTCGGCCAGCCGCCAGGGGTCGGCGTCCCGCCACAGCGCGGGGCGGTGGTTGACGTCGAAGGAGACCAGCGGGCGGCCGGGTTCGCGGTGGGTGAGGCGGGTCATCAGGGCCTGGCAGGTCGCCGAGAGCGCGCCGGTGATGCCGGTCAGGTGCAGCACCCGGCCGGCCCACACATCGCGGCGGCGCACCAGCGCGGGCGACAGCGCGGAGGCCGCAGAGCCCTTGCGGTAGTAGACGACCTCGGCGCGGCCGGCGCGGCGGTCGAGGGTGGTGGCGCGCTCCTGCGCGGTGCGGAAGTAGACGCCGGTGGGCCGGTGCGGGTCGCGCTGCACCGCGCCGACGTCCACGCCCGCCGCGGCGATGGTGTCCACCAGGTGGTCGCCGAAGCCGTCCGCGCCGACCCGGCTCACCCAGCGGGTGGCGTGCCCGGCGCGGGCGAGCGTGCAGGCCACGTTGGACTCCGCGCCGCCGATGGCCCGGTCGAAGGAGGGGACGTCGGCGAGCGGGCCGGTCCGGGAGGGCACGAAGGTGACCATGGACTCGCCCAGGCACACCACGTCGACGCGTTCGGTGCTCGGCGGTGCGCTCACGCGGGTCTCCGTTCTCGTCGGGGCGGCGGGCGGCCGGTCCTCGGCGCCCGTTGACCTCGCGCCGACCAGGATGTTAGACAACGGAGGACAAGATACGCAACGGCCGTTGCACACAGCGCAACGGCGGTACGACGAGACGCCGGCACCGCCGGAGCGCCTCCCGGGAGGGTGGATGGACATCGACGAGCAGGTCGCGGCGCTGGACGGCGAGCGGGTCGACCACCGGTTCAAGGGCCTGCCGCCGGACGCCGAGGGGCTGACCGTGGGCGAACTGGCCGCGCAGCGCCGCGACCTGTTCGGCGGCGGCTTCACCACCCCGCTGCTCGTGCTGTCCGAGGAGGCCCTGGAGCACAACCTGGCCGCGCTGGAGGAGTACACCGCCCGGTACGGGCTGGCCTTCGCCCCGCACGGCAAGACGTCGATGGCCCCGCAGCTGTTCGCCCGCCAACTCGCCCGCGGCGCCTGGGGGATCACCCTGGCCGTACCCCACCAGGTGCGGGTGGCACGGGCGTTCGGGGTGCCGCGGATCTTCCTGGCCAACCAGCTGGTCGACGCGGCCGCGCTGCGCTGGGTCGGCGCCGAACTGGACGCCGACCCGGACTTCACCTTCGTCGCCTACGTCGACTCGCTGCGCGCGGTCGAGCTGATGGACGCCGAGCTGCGCGCGGCCGGGGTACGGCGGCGGCTGGACGTGGTGGTGGAGCTGGGCGCCGGGCAGGGCGCGCGGACCGGGGTGCGCACCGACCGCGAGGCGCAGGCCGTCGCGGCGGCGGTGTCGGCGGCGGGCGCGCTGCGCCTGGTGGGCGTGGCCGGCTACGAGGGCGAGGTGCCGGCGGCCGACCCCGAGCGGGTCCGGGCCTACCTGAACCGGCTGGTGGCGCTCGCGGCCGCGCTCGACCGGGCCGGGCACTTCGCGGACGCCGAGGAGATCATCGTCAGCGCGGGCGGCTCGGCGTGGTTCGACGCGGTCGCCGACGTCCTCGCCGACGTCCCGGAGCTGTCCCGCCCGGTGCTGCGGCTGCTGCGCTCGGGCGCGTACGTCACCCATGACGACGACCACTACCGGCGGATCACCCCCTTCAACCGGGTGCCCGCCGACGGCGACCTGCAACCGGCCTTCCGGCTGTGGGCGCAGGTGGTCTCCCGGCCCGCGCCGGACCAGGCGTTCCTCAACGCCGGCAAGCGCGACGCCCCTTACGACCTCGGGCTGCCCGCGCCCCGCACGGTCCGCTCGGCCCGTGACGGCTCGACCCGCGCCGCGCCGGAGGGGCTGGAGGTGGTCAAGCTCTCCGACCAGCACGCCTGGTTGCGGGTGCCGCCCGGGGACGGCCTGGAGGTCGGCGACTGGGTGGCGCTGGGCGTGTCCCACCCGTGCACCACCTTCGACAAGTGGGTGCTCATCCCGGTCGCCCGGGCGGACGGCACGGTCACGTCGTACGTCCGCACGTACTTCTGACGCCGCCGCGTGGCGCCCCGTCCGCCGCCGGGTGGGAACCGGCGCGGCGCGACCGGGCGTGCTTGCTGACAGCAGCCCGGGGGGCTCCGTCATGGAGGTCGGTATGCAGCATCAGTCGTGGGGCCTGAGCGGCCCGCAGTTCCTGGCGCTCTACGCCGTGCTGGCGGTCGTGGCGGTGGCGGCGGTGCCGCTGCTGTGGTCGCCGCTGCGTACCGCCCGCGCGCATACCGGGCGACCCGTCGGCACTCGGAGTGACGTGTACACGCTCGCACTGGTCAGCGGTGGCGACAAGCGCGTGGTGGACACCGCCGTGCAGGCGCTCCTGGCCGCCGGGCAGGTCCGGGTCAGTCGCGACCACCGGATCAGGCCCGTGTCCGGCGCGACGGCCGCCGAACCCGTGCAGCAGGCGGTGCTGTCGGCGATCACGGCGCTGGACGGTGCGGATCTGCACGGCGTCCGCGCACGGGCGGGCGACAGCGCCGCCGTGCGCTCCGTGCACGACGAGGCAGTCGGGCAGGGCCTGGTGCTGGGCGGCCGTCAGCGGAAACGGGCTCGGCGGGCGCTGCTGGCTCCCGCCGCGGTCCTCGTGCTGGGCGTGGTGCGCGTGGTTCACGGGATCGCGGCCGGGCGGCCGGTGATACTGCTGTGCGTCGAGTTGATCGCCCTGGTCGCGGCCCTCGTGCTGCTGGGTGCCCGATTCCCCCGGCTGACCGCCGCCGGGCGGCAGTTACGGGCGCTGGCCGGCGGCGGCCCCGCCGATCTCCCGTCTCCGCTGCTGTTCGGCAACTACGGCGGCGGCTACCCCGCTTCGACGCCGGCCGTCGTCCTGGGCGTGGCGGCGTTCGGCGCCGTCGGCCTGGCCGACACGGAACTGCGCACGGCGCTGTACGGCAGCGTGTCGATGTCCTCCTCCGGCGGCGGCAGCAGTTGTGGCGGGAGCAACTGCGGTGGCGGCGGATGCGGTGGGGGCGGCTGCGGGGGGTGCGGCGGATGACCGGCGCGGCAGCCTACGCCGAAGCGCCGCGTCTGGGCTACGGCATCGGATGGCGACCGGCGATCGACCTGGCCGTGGAGCGGCTGGCCGGGGTGGAGTTCGTCGAGGCGGTCGCGGAGAACCTCGCCCCGGGCCGGCTGCCGGACTCTCTGCGGGCGCTGCGCGAGCGCGGTGTCCCGGTGGTCCCGCACGGGGTGTCGCTGTCGCTCGGCGGGGCGGAACGCCCGGACCCGGTCCGGTTGGCCCATCTCGCCTCCTGCGCTGCCGCGTTGGGGTCCCCGCTGGTCAGCGAGCACATCGCCTTCACCCGGGCCGGCGGCCTCGAGGCCGGTCACCTGCTGCCGGTGCCGCGTACCCGTGCGGCACTCGACGTCGTCGTGGCGAACGTCCGCGCCGCCCAGAGGGAACTGCCCGTGCCCCTCGCGCTGGAGAACATCGCACCGCTGTTCCGCTGGCCGGGCGAGGAGTTGACCGAGGGCCGCTTCCTGGCCGAACTCGCCGACCGTACCGGTGCGTTGCTGCTGGTCGACGTGGCCAACCTGCATACCGCGCACGTCAACCTCGGCATCGACCCGCGGGACGTGCTCGACGAACTCCCCCTGGAGCGGCTCGGATACGTGCACGTGGCCGGTGGCGCGGAGCGTGACGGCATCTGGCACGACACGCACACCCACCCGGTGACCGCGCCCGTACTCGACGTGCTCGCCGAACTGGCGTCGCGGACCCGTGTCCCCGGAGTGCTGCTGGAGCGCGACGGCGCCTACCCGGCCGACGCCGAGCTCGCCGCCGAACTGGGCGCGATCCGCACCGCCGTCACCGGAGCCGGCCGTGCCCGCTGAGCCGCACGGCCCCGACCGGGCGTGCGGCCCGTCCCACGACGCGCACGACCCGCACGACCCGGACGACCCGCACGACGCGCGCACCGCCCTGGCCGCGGCCCAGCACGCCCTGCTCGCCTGCCTCGTGACCGGCGCATCCGCACCCGACGGGTTCGACCGGCAGCGGCTCGCCGTCCAGGCCCGCGCCCTCCTCGCCAAGCGGGCCCGCACCGCGGCCGCCCACCACCCGTGGCTCGCCGCCGCCCTCGGCGAGGGCGCCTACCGGTCCGCCTTCGCCGACTACGCCCGCGCCCACCCGTTGCCGGCCGGCGGCTCCCACCCGGACGCCGTGGCCTTCGAGGCCCACCTCCGCGCGCACGGCCTGCTCCCCCGGGCCGAGCGTCCCCGTCCCCGCCGCCGGGACCGGTGGCGCCGGCGGGCCGGCTGACCGCCCCGGCCGCACCCGCGGGGGCCCGATCCGGCCTTTTGCGGATGTAAGGCAAGATGGCTGGCCATGGAGCTGGTATTTCGCGAAGCGCTGGTCGTGGACGGGACCGGTGGCCGCCCGTACGTCGCCGACGTCGGCGTGGACGGCGGGCGGATCACCGAGATCCGGCGGGAGCGCGACGGCGGGACCCGGCTGAGCGCGCGGCTCGCGGTGGACGCGCACGGTCTGGCGCTGGCCCCCGGGTTCATCGACATGCACGCGCACAGCGACCTCGCGCTGCTCACCGACCCCGTCCACGAGGCGAAGGCCGCACAGGGCGTCACCCTGGAGGTGCTGGGCCAGGACGGCCTGTCGTACGCGCCGGTCGACGACCTCGCCCTGAAGGAGCTGCGCACCCAGATCGCCGGGTGGAACGGCTACGGCTCCGACGCCGACTTCACCTGGCGCGGTGTCGGCGAGTACCTGGACCGGCTGGACCGGGGCATCGCGGTCAACGCCGCCTACCTGGTGCCGCAGGGCACCGTCCGGGCCATGGTGATGGGCTGGGCCGACCGGCCGCCGACCGGGCGCGAGCTGGACCGGATGAAGGAGGAGGTCGCCCGCGGCCTGGCCGAGGGCGCCGTCGGCATGTCCTCCGGGCTGACCTACACCCCGGGCATGTACGCCTCCGACGCCGAACTGACCGAACTGTGCCGGGTGGTGGCCGCCCACGACGGCTACTACTGCCCGCACCACCGCTCCTACGGCGCGGGCGCGCTGGCCGCGTACGAGGAGATGATCGCGCTCGCCCGCGAGTCGGGGTGCGCCCTGCACCTCGCCCACGCCACGATGAACTTCGACGAGAACACCGGCCGCGCCCCCGAACTGCTCGCCCTGCTCGACCGGGCCCTGGACGCCGGCGTCGACATCACCCTCGACACCTACCCCTACACCCCCGGCTGCACCACCCTGGTGGCCCTGCTGCCCAGTTGGGCCGCGGAAGGCGGCCCCGAGGCGACCCTCGCGCGGCTGCGGGAGGACCGCACGGCCGAGGCGATCCGGGTGGCCCTGGAGGTCGAGGGCTCCGACGGCTGCCACGGGGTGCCCGTCGACTGGTCCACCATCGAGGTCTCGGGCGTCGCGAACCCCGCCCTGTCCCCCCGAATCGGCACCCGGGTGGCCGACTGGCCCGCCGCCCGCCGCCTGCTGCTCGACGACCACCTCGGCACCACCATCCTCCAGCACGTCGGCGACGAGTCC
Source organism: Actinacidiphila sp. bgisy145 (assembly GCF_057708125.1). NCBI lineage: Bacteria > Bacillati > Actinomycetota > Actinomycetes > Kitasatosporales > Streptomycetaceae > Actinacidiphila > Actinacidiphila sp. bgisy145. The sequence goes on along the minus strand of NZ_JBYIRL010000003.1, from coordinate 151,138 downwards.
AACGTCCGCACGATCATGCGCCACCGCGCGCACACCGCGGGTTCCGACGGCATCCTGCGCGGCGCCAAACCGCACCCCCGCGCCTACGGCACCTTCCCCGAGTACCTCGGCCGCTACGTACGGGAGTTGGGCGTGCTGACGCTGGAGGAGTGCGTGGCGCACCTCAGCGGGCGGCCCGCGGCCCGGCTGCGGCTGCCCGACCGTGGCCTGGTCCGCCCCGGCTACCGCGCCGACCTGGTGCTCTTCGACCCGGACACGGTCACGTCCGGCGCCACCTTCGACCACCCGCGCACCCTGCCCACGGGCATCCCGTACGTGCTGGTCGACGGCCGCTTCGTGATGTCCGACGGCCGCCGCACCGGCGTTCTCGCCGGCCGCTCCGTCCGCCGCTCCCCGCCCCGCCCCGGCCGGGGGTAGCAGGCGGGGTCGGTCAACCCGAGCCGGTGGAGGGGGAGTCTGGTGGGGCGGAGAGGGCGGTCAGGAGGAGTTGGGCGGCCTGGTCGGGGTCGCTGGTGATGCGGGCGCCGAGGTGTTCGGCCCGAAGCCGCTCGTTCGGGGTGAGGGTCGGGCTGTAGAAGACGACCGCGCCCTGGTAGTCCTGGTCCCGCCGGGCCGCCTCGATCAGCTCGAAGCCGTGGCCGCGCAGGCCGAACGCGGCAACGTGGCACAGCACCGCGGCCGGGCGGCGCGCGAGCCAGTCGTCCCACAGCACCTGGTTGAAGGCGAACTCCTGGCTCAGCCCGCTGCGTTGCAGCGCGAACCCGACCGACCCCGCCGCCTCGCCGGTGAAGCCGACCAGCACCACGACCGGCGGCGGCCCGCCCCGCGCCTCCGGCTGCGACCGCGGCGGCGGCGACGCCGCGCGCCCGCCGTAGCCGGACTGCGGGTAGGCCGCGGGGTAGCCCCCGGCGCCCTGCTGGTCGAGCGCCGGGCTGACCGGGTCGGCCGGCCCCGCCGGCCGCGCCGCGCCCTGTTGCGGCGCACCGCCCGGATCGGACCGCTGCGCCCCGTACGGTGCGCCCGTCGGCCCGGCCGCCCCCGCGGTCAACGCACCCCAGTCCGGGGTCTGTTCACCGCCCGACGGCGGCGCGGCCCCGCCGGAGCGCTCCTCCCCGGCCGCCTGCGCCGGCACTCCGCCCGGCCGCGCCGACGCCGCCTCCGGCGGCCCGAACTGCCCTTGTCCGTACGGCTGTTGCTGCTGCGTAAACGGCGGTTGCGGCCCCTCCGGGCGCTGTTGCGCCACCTGCCCGTACGGCGCCTGCCCGTACGCAGCCTGCCCGTACGGTGCCTGCTCCGACGGCGACGGGCGGTCGACCCCCTCCCGCAGGCGCTGGAACACCAGATCCGAACCCTCGAGCATCCGCAGCCCCCGCAGCAGCGACACGAACGCCGGATCGGCGGCCAGCACCGGGAAACTCTCCGGCAGTTCGCGCTCCAGCAGCCGCAGCGAGGTCTCGCGCTCGGCCTGGTCGTTCTCCGCCGGCAGCGCCACCGAGTGCGGGCCGAGGAAGTCCGCCAGCAGCCGCTCGCTGCCCGTCGTCCACCCCGCCCCGGCCCGCAGCAGCGTGCGGACCTCGCAGTAGGAGAAGAAGGTCTCGACCACCTCGGGCTGCGAGCCGGGCTCGTTCTGGACGGTCATCAGCCGGTAGAAGTCGATGTAGAGCTGCTGGATCAGCAGGGTGCGCAGCACCGCCTCGGTGCCGAGGCCGGACCAGATGGGATTGAGGTTCGCCTCCAGCAGCAGCCCGTTGACCAGGCGCTTGACCCGGCGCGGGTTGCGGGCGACCCGGTAGGCGATCAGCTCCACCAGCCGCTGGTCCTGGTCGAGCAGGTCGGCGATCCCGGCCCGCCGGGCGCACCGCTGAACGTAGTGCTGGATGTCGCGGTTGCCGGGCGCGGGGATGCGGTAGGTGGTCTGGAAGATCTTCTCCATGAAGGCGGCGCCGGCCGGGGTGAGGTTGCGCAGCATGCCGTCCTCGTTCATCGCCTCCGCGTCGCAGCCGATCACGAAGGCGAGCCCGGGCACGTCCAGGTAGACCTTGAGCGCCTCGCACAGCGCGAGCACGGTCTCCTGGGAGCAGCGGTCGAGGTCGTCGATGAAGACCACCAGCAGTCGGCCTGGGCCGCCCCGGCGCGGCACGGCCGTCCAGTCCGCGAGCATCACGCGCAGCGCCTCCCGCATCTGGTTGCGCGCGGTGGCGTCCGCGGACAGCGCGCGCCACAGCCCGTCCACCATCCCGGCCACCCCCAGCGGCGCCGCGAGCAGCAGCGTGAGCGCGCGCAGCAGCCGGGCCGGGCCGCTGCCGCTGCGCAGCCGGCGCAGCGTGCGGCGCAGGATGTTCGGGTCGAGCTGCGCCAGCACGGACTTGATCAGCCCTTCGAGCGCGTCGGCGCCGGTCGCGCTCCAGGCGTTGTACCAGACGGTGTGCACGCCGTCGGTGTGCTTCAGCCGGCCGTCGACCAGCCGCATCAGGCTGCTCTTGCCCATCCCCCAGCCGCCGTCCACCGCGAGGGTGAAGGGCGTGGCGTGCCGGGAGGCGAGCAGCAGCGCGGACAGCTGCTCGGCCGCCCAGCGGGCGCCCAGTTCGTCGTCGTCGGCGCCGGAGACCGGTTCGTCGTTGAGCAGCATCAGTCCGCCGAGGGCGTCCTCCCCCCTGCGCAGGGTGCCGGGCACGGCGAGCGGCGGGGTGGGCCACGGTTGCTGCGCCATGCCCGAAGTCTCCCAGTCCGGCCGCCGCCGCGGGCCCGCCTCGGCAAAATCCGCGCCGCGCCCTCGCGGCCGCCCGCCCGCCGGCCCCCGGCCGCCCCGGGCACCCTGGAGACCCCTCCCCGTCCACGTGGTGGAAAACACCGCGCGGTCGCGCCGACCCCGCCGTAAGGTGACCGGCATGCAGGTGATCCAGTCCACGAAGCTCGCGAACGTCTGTTATGAGATCCGGGGTCCGGTTCTTGAGGAGGCGATGCGGCTGGAGGCGGCCGGGCACCGCATCCTGAAGCTGAACACCGGCAACCCGGCGCCGTTCGGGTTCGACTGCCCGCCGGAGATCCTCGAGGACATGCTGCGCACCCTGGGTGACGCGCACGGCTACGGGGACGCGAAGGGGCTGCTGTCGGCGCGGCGCGCGGTCATGCAGCACTACCAGACCAAGGGCATCCCGCTGGACGTCGAGGACATCTACCTCGGCAACGGCGTCTCCGAACTGATCCAGATGTCGATGCAGGCGATGCTCGACGACGGCGACGAGGTGCTGGTCCCCGCCCCGGACTACCCGCTGTGGACCGCCTCGGTCTCGCTGGCCGGCGGCACCGCGGTGCACTACCGCTGCGACGAGCAGTCCGACTGGATGCCGGACCTCGCCGACATCGAGCGCAAGGTCACCGACCGCACCAAGGCGATCGTGGTGATCAACCCGAACAACCCGACCGGCGCGGTCTACGACGACGAGCTGCTGCGCGGCATCACCGACATCGCCCGCCGCCACCGCCTCGTGGTCTGCTCCGACGAGATCTACGACAAGATCCTCTACGACGACGCGACCCACACCCCGACCGCGGCAATCGCCCCCGACCTGCTCACCCTCACCTTCAACGGCCTGTCCAAGGCGTACCGGGTGGCCGGCTTCCGCAGCGGCTGGCTGGCGGTGTGCGGCCCGAAGAAGGACGCGGCCAGCTACATCGAGGGCCTGACGATCCTGGCGAACATGCGGCTGTGCGCGAACATGCCCGCGCAGCACGCCATCGCGACCGCGCTCGGCGGCCACCAGTCGATCAACTCGCTGGTGCTGCCCGGCGGCCGGCTGCTGGCCCAGCGCGACGCGACCTACGAGGCGCTGCTGGAGATCCCGGGCGTCACGTGCGTGAAGCCGAAGGGCGCGCTGTACGCCTTCCCGCGGCTGGACCCGAAGGTGTACAAGATCAAGGACGACCGGCAGATGGTGCTGGACCTGCTGCGCGCGGAGAAGATCATGATCGTGCACGGCACCGGGTTCAACTGGATGGAGCCGGACCACTTCCGTATCGTCACGCTGCCGCGCGCGGAGGACCTGCGCGAGGCGGTCGGCCGGATCGGCCGCTTCCTCGACGGCTACAGCCAGCCGTAGCGCTCGTCCCCGGTGGGGCGCGGGGCGGCTGCCCCGCGCCCCCGACCGCTCGGCCCGGGTGACCGCTCAGCCCAGGCGCGAGACCAGGGCCTTGTACTCCTCCCACAGCTCGGTGGGCGCGTGGGCGCCGAAGGTCTCCAGGTGGGACGGGATCAGCGCCGCCTCCTCCCGCCACACCTCGCGGTCGACGCTCAGCAGCAGCTCCAGGTCGTCCGCGGTCAGGCCCAGGCCGTCCAGGTCGAGGGAGCCGTCGGCCGGCAGCACCCCGATCGGGGTGCGCACCCCGTCGGCCTCGCCGTTGAGCCGCTGCACGATCCACTTCAGCACCCGGCTGTTCTCGCCGAACCCGGGCCACACGAAGCGCCCGGCCGCGTCCTTGCGGAACCAGTTGACGTAGTAGATCTTCGGCAGCTTCGCCGGGTCGTGCTCCTTGCCGAGCTTGAGCCAGTGGGCGAAGTAGTCGCCCATGTTGTAGCCGCAGAACGGCAGCATCGCGAACGGGTCCCGGCGCAGCTCACCGACCTTGCCCTCGGCGGCGGCGGTCTTCTCGCTGGCGACGTTGGCGCCGAGGAAGACGCCGTGCTGCCAGTCGAAGGACTCGGTGACCAGCGGCACCGCCGAGGCGCGGCGGCCGCCGAAGAGGATCGCGGAGATCGGCACCCCGCGCGGGTCCTCCCACTCCGGCGCGATGATCGGGCACTGGGCGGCCGGCACCGTGAAGCGGGCGTTGGGGTGGGCGGCCGGGGTGCCGCGCTCCGGCGTCCAGTCCTCGCCCTTCCAGTCGGTGAGGTGGGCCGGCGGCTGCTCGGTCATGCCCTCCCACCACACGTCGCCGTCGTCGGTGAGCGCGACGTTGGTGAAGACCGCGTTGCCGTACATGGTCTTCATCGCGTTGGCGTTGGTGTGCTCGCCGGTGCCGGGGGCGACGCCGAAGAAGCCGGCCTCGGGGTTGATCGCGTACAGCCGGCCGTCCGCGCCGAACCGCATCCAGGCGATGTCGTCGCCGATGGTCTCCACGCTCCAGCCGGCGACGGTCGGCTCCAGCATGGCGAGGTTGGTCTTGCCGCAGGCCGACGGGAAGGCCGCGGCGACGTACTTCGCCTCCCCGCGCGGCGGGGTGAGCTTCAGGATCAGCATGTGCTCGGCGAGCCAGCCCTCGTCGCGGGCCATCACCGAGGCGATCCGCAGCGCGTAGCACTTCTTGCCGAGCAGGGCGTTGCCGCCGTAGCCGGAGCCGTAGGACCAGATCTCGCGGTCCTCGGGGAAGTGCGAGATGTACTTCGTGCTGTTGCACGGCCACGGCACGTCGGTCCGGCCGTCGGTGAGCGGGGCGCCGACGGAGTGCACGGCCTTGACGAAGGCGCCGTCGGTGCCCAGCGCGTCGAGCACCGGGCGGCCCATCCGGGTCATGGTGCGCATCGACACCGCGACGTAGGCGGAGTCGGTGAGCTCCACGCCCATCGCCGACAGCTCCGAGCCGAGCGGGCCCATGCAGAACGGCACCACGTACATGGTCCGGCCGCGCATGGCGCCGCGGACCAGCCCGCCCTCGCCGCTGCCGGGGGCGCCGGTGAAGATCTCCCGCATCTCGGCGGGCGCCTTCCAGTGGTTCGTCGGGCCCGCGTCGGCCTCGCGCCGCGAGCAGATGAAGGTCCGGTCCTCGACCCGCGCCACGTCCGTGGGGTCGGACGCCGCGTAGTACGAGTTGGGGCGCAGGGCCGGGTCGAGCTTGGTGAAGGTGCCCTTGGCGACGAGTTCACCGGCGAGGCGGTGGTACTCCTCCTCCGAGCCGTCGCACCAGACGACCTCGTCGGGCTGGGTGAGGTCGGCGATCTCGCCGACCCAGTCGATCAGTTCCTGATGGTTGGTGGGAGCCGTAATACCGCGCGCCACGATCGCTCCGTCCCGCCGGGTCCGCACAGACCGGCGTGGTGTGAGGGTGTTGTCTCGGCCCCGTGGGGGCTGCGGCCCGGACGCGTTCGTGGTGTGCTCATCCGGTGCCGACCGCACTCAAATGAGTATGTCCCTCATCAAATGATTCCGTCCAGGGCGCGCAGCGTGACCATCACCACTCGGAGGGCGGTAATGTTACTTACGAGTAACTTACGATCTCGTAGGTAGTATCCGCGACATGACCGCTGTCGACGAGACCGACGACGCCCGCTCCGCCGTTGTTCCGGTCGGACTGCCCGCCCTGACGAAACCCAAGCTCAGAGGGTGGCTGCATGCGGGAATGTTCCCCGCTGTCCTGATTTCCGGCGTCGTGCTCACCGCCTTCGCGCAGAGCACCAGGGGACGGATCGCCTGCGCCGTCTTCACCGTCACCGCCTGCGCGCTCTTCGGCGTCAGCGCGCTCTACCACCGCGGCAACTGGGGGCCGCGGGGCGCCGGAATTTTGCGACGACTTGACCATGCGAACATCTTCCTGATCATCGCGGGCACCTACACCCCCCTGACGATCCTGCTGCTGCCGGGAGGCACCTCCGAACTGCTGCTCTGGCTGGTGTGGGCCGGCGCGCTGGCCGGCATCGCCTTCCGGGTCTTCTGGGTCGGCGCCCCGCGCTGGCTCTACACGCCCTGCTACATCGCGCTCGGCTGGGTCGCCGTCTTCTTCCTGCCGGACTTCCTGCGCACCGGCGGGGTCGCGGTGATGGTCTGCGTGGTCGTCGGCGGCATCCTCTACAGCACGGGCGCGGCGGTCTACGGCTTCAAGCGCCCGAACCCCTCACCGCGCTGGTTCGGCTTCCACGAGGTCTTCCACTCCTTCACGCTGGTGGCGTTCATCGTCCACTACGTGGGCATCTCGCTGGTCGCCTACAGCCACAACTGACCCGCCGCCCCACTCCGCCCCTCCTCGACCCGCCCCCCGCAAACCCCGCAAAGCCCCGCATTCCCGACCACGGGAGTGCGGGGCTTTCGTATGCCCTGCGGGGCAGCGCCGGCGGCGCGGGCTCCTAGGGCCTGTCGTTTGGATCTCCGTGGGAGAAGGAGCGGGGTCCGGTGCGTGCAACTGCAAGGCGGAGGAGGGAGTCGACGCTGGGGGTCCCTCCCACGCCGCAGGCTGTGGGGGAGTCGGTGACCGACGAGAACGCAGCAGATGTGCGTGCCGGGCGACGCGACGCCGCGGAGATCCAAACGACAGGCCCTAGTCGTCGGCCCGCAGGTGGGAGCGCAGGGCGCGCGGGTCGGAGGTGGGCGCGTCGCAGACGAACCTGCGGCAGACATACGCCGCCGCGCGCCCGGCCCGTGTCGGGCGGCCCCGCAGCAGCGGGAACTCCCCGGCGCCCTCCTCCCCGACGGCCACCACGGCGCCGGGCGCCGCGGCCAGCAGCGCGGTGCGGTGCAGTTCCTCGGTGAGCGGGTCGCCGACCGCGCCGACGACCGCCACCTCGCGCGGCCCGTCGAGCATCGCCTCGGCCACCGCCAGCCCCCACCCGACGAAGCGCGGCGCGCGGGCGGCCAGCGCGCCCACCACCCCGAGCGCGCGCTCCGCGGTCGTACGGTGCCGCTCCGACCCGGTGTGCGCGGCGTACGACAGCAGGGCGCCGGCCGCCGCGTTCCACCCGGAGGGCACCGCGTTGTCCGTGGGGTCCTGCGGGCGGCGGATCAGCGCCTCCGCGTCGTCCGCGGTGTCGTAGAGGGTGCCGTCCGGCGCGGTGAAGCGGGTGAGCACCGTGTCCAGCAGCAGGCCGGCGAAGTCCAGCCAGACGCCCTCGCCGGTGACGGAGGCGAGCGCCAGGAAGCCCTCGGCGACGTCGCCGTAGTCCTCCAGCACGCCCGCGTTGGTGCCCGGGGTGCCGTCGCGGGAGGTGCGCAGCAGCCGCCCGTGCACGTCGAGGTGGACCCGGACCAGCAGGTCGGCGGCGTCGACCGCGGCCTGCACCAGGTCGGGGCGGTCGAAGTAGGCGCCGGTCTCGGCGAGTGCGGCGATGGCCAGGCCGTTCCAGGCGGCGACCACCTTGTCGTCCCGGCCCGGCCGCGGGCGGCGGGCCCGGGCTTCGAGCAGCCGCTCGCGTACGGCGGCCACCCGGTCGGCGTCCACCACGCCGTTGCCCTGCGGCAGGCGCAGCACCGAGGTGCCCTCCTCGAAGTTGCCCTCCTTCGTCACTCCGAAGTAGCCGGCGGCGAACTCCCCGTCGGCCGCGCCGAGTTCCTCCGCCAGTTGGGCGGGCGTCCACACGTAGTAGGCGCCTTCGACGCCGCGGCCGGTGCCGTCGTCGCTGTCGGCGTCCAGTGCGGAGGCGAACCCGCCCTCGGCGGTGCCGAGTTCGGCGACCATGAAGTCCGCGGTCTCCAGGGCGATCCGGCGGGCGAGGTCGGAGCCGGTGGCCCGCCACAGGTGCGCGTACACCCGGGTGAGCAGCGCGTTGTCGTAGAGCATCTTCTCGAAGTGCGGCACCTGCCACGCGCGGTCCACGGCGTACCGGGCGAAGCCGCCCCCGAGTTGGTCGTAGATCCCGCCGCGGGCCATCGCCTCGCAGGTGTCCCGCACCATGCGCAGGGCGCCCTCGGCGCCGGTACGGGCGTGGTGGCGCAGCAGGAACTCCAGCGCCATCGACGGCGGGAACTTCGGGGCACCGCCGAACCCGCCGTGCGTCTCGTCGTACGCCCGGGTCAAACCCACCAGCGCCGCGGTGAGTTCGCCCTCCCCCACGCTGCCGGCCGCGCCGCCGTACGCCCCGGCCCGCTCGGCCAGTTCCCGGACGATCCGGGCGGCCACCTCGCCGACCTCCTCGCGGCGCTCCCGCCACGCGCCGACGACGCCCTCCAGCACCTCCCGGAACCCGGGCAGCCCGCCCCGCGCGCGCGGCGGGAAGTACGTGCCGAAGTAGAACGGCTCCCCGTCGGGGGTGAGGAAGACCGTCATCGGCCACCCGCCCTGCCCGGTCGCCGCCTGCACCGCCTCCATGTACACCGCGTCGACGTCCGGCCGCTCCTCCCGGTCCACCTTGACCGCGACGAAGTGCTCGTTCAGGTACGCGGCGACCGCCTCGTCCTCGAAGGACTCGTGAGCCATCACATGGCACCAGTGGCAACTGCTGTAGCCCACGCTCAACAGCACCGGCACCCCCCGCTTGCGCGCGGCGGCGAAGGCGTCCTCCCCCCACGGCCACCAGTCCACCGGGTTGTCCGCGTGCTGGAGCAGGTAGGGCGACTGCGAGTTGCCCAGTCGGTTCATGCCGCCATCGTCGCACGATCCCCCGCGGGCCGGGCCCAGCCACCCGGCCGCGTCGCCAACGCCCGCAGCCGTTCCGGATCAGGTGTGCCGGCCGTACGGTTCCGTAGGCTGGTGCGCGCAGCGCCGGAACCGCCGAGGCTCCTCGAACGCGTTACCGGTGCTTCGCGCCATGGTCGAACTGCCGCGTGAGGTGGCCGTCCGCGCCCGCGGCCCTACGCACTCGGTTCCGGCGCCGCCTTGGTGTTGCCCGCCGCCTGCACGGCCTCGATCAGGCTCGCCATGCCCTGGTCGAAGCGCTGCTGGTACTTCTTCACCTGGTCGGCGCTCATCCGCCCGGGGCCGAACGTGTGCGCGAAGTCGATCAGGTTGAGCTTCGCGGATGTCGCCGAGGTGCCCTCGGCGGGCTCCTCGTCCACCGCGATGAGCACGCTCGCCGCGATGAAGGCGAGGCCCGAGCTCTTCGCGGCCTCCCGGACGTGCATCAGCTTCTCCACGAGGACGTCGTGGACACTGCCCTCCTCGGCGAAGCCGCCCACGATCTTCTCGGACGCCCGCCCGATCTCGCGTCGGCTCTTCCCCTTGAGGCCCGTGCCGCCGACCGCCCGGTAGCCGCGGCTCGCGGAGCCGGTCACCGCGTCGGCGACCTTCAGCTTCATCTTCTTCTTCCAGGCGTCGGCCTTCGACATGCTGGCGAGCAGTTCCTGCTTGCTTGCGGTGCTTTCGCCCACCTTGATGTCGAGGAGCTTCGGCTTCGTCATGCCGGACGTCAGGTTCGCGATGTAGATGTGGGTCGCGTCGTCGCCCTTCTTACCGTCCTTCTGCTCCACCTGCTCGGCGGTGTACGAAGCGGGTGCCACTCCGTCCAACGCGGGGTGCTTGCCCGCGCGCATGTCGGCGTAGAAGTCCCGCTCCACCTCGTTCGTGGGCTTTCCGATGATGCTGCCGCCGGCACGCCACTCCATCCCGCCGTGCCCGCCGGTCGCCTCTTCCTCCGCACGCTGGACGGTCCGGCTGGGTGCGGCCGCGCGTGCAGCCCGCTGGATCGCCGGAACGCCACCCGCCGACCGGCTGCGCCACCCGCCCGCGGCGAGCTGCGCGACGGCGGCGTTTCCCGCGGCCCCCTGCACCGTCCGCATCATCGCCGCGATGGAACCGGCTGCCTCCTGCGGACGGGCCGCCGTGCTGTCCGGGTGCACCGGGCCGCGCCGGGCGGCGGACTCGTGTCCGATGTCGCGCCGATCTCCGTGCGAGTACAAAGCTGCCCCTTCCAGCGGACCTTCCCGGCCCGGCATGACGACGACACAGCCATGAATATCGGAGTGTCAACAGCTGACGCAATGGGATCGAGCGGTGTCAACGACCCTACTCACGGCGGGAACTGACCGTTGCCCGGTCAGCCCGCACAGCGTGGCCCATCGGCGGCGCCGATGCCCCGGCACGGTCCCCGTCCGCCCCGCTCTCGGGGTGGACGCGCGTCCTCCGGGTGGTCCGCGTACCCGTCGCACGGGGGTCAGGGGTGGGAGGTGAGGCCGACTCCACCGTCGGCTCTGCCGGGGCGGGCCGCATCCGCTGCCACGTCGGGAGAACCCCGGTCCACCGCGGCGCGGAATGCACCGCCGTTGCAGGTACTGCCGGAACCCCCACCCGGCAGCGGCTACCGGGAAGTGAGGACGTGGCGGTCGCGGCTGGCGGCGATGCCGCCGGCGAGTTGCAGGAGCAGCAGCGCACCGAGGACGAGCAGCGGAACGCCCCAGCCGCCGGTGAGCGTGTGGACCAGGCCGATGCCGACCGGGCCGAGGCCCGCGAAGAGGTAGCCGACGCCCTGCGCCATCGTGGAGACGTGGCCGGTGTGCCGCGCGTCCGGGGAGCGCAGCACGATGTACGTCAGGGACAGGCTGATCGCCGCGCCCTGGCCGAGGCCGAGCAGGGTCATCCAGACGTAGGCGCCGGCCACCGGCGCGGTGCCCAGGCCGAGGTAGGCGGCGCCGGTGAGCAGGACGGACAGCAGCACCGGCAGCCAGGTGGGGCGCATCCGCCGGGCCATCCCGGGGACGAGCAGCGCCGCCACGATCCCGGGGAAGGCGGAGTAGGCGATCAGCCAGCCGGCGGTGTGCTGGTCCGTGCCGTGGTCCTGCAACAGCGTCGGGAGCCAGGTCAGGCAGGCGTAGTACGCCAGGCTCTGCGTGCCCATGAGGGTCGTCACCGCGATCGCGACGGGGTCCTTGAACAGGGCCCGGAACGTCGGCTCGCCCCGCTCGGAGGGCACGTCGGCCACCTCCCGCGTGCGCGGGTCGCGCCGCGGCGCGCGGACCATCTGCGGCAGGACCGCGCCGAAGGCGACGACCGCGGGGATCGCCCACACCGCCAGCGCCGCGCGCCAGGACCCGCCGACCGCCGAGGCCAGCGGCGCCGTGAGTCCCGAGGCGAGGGCGGCGCCGACGAACAGGGCCGTCGAGTACAGGCCCATCATCAGCCCGGACTGGCGGGCGAAGTCGCGCTTGACCGCCGCGGGCATGACGACATTGGCGACGGCTATCGCCGCGCCCACCAGGACGGTGCCGGTGAACAGCCCGGCCAGGCTGGGCTGGAGCCGCAGCGCGATGCCCGCGGCCAGCGCGAGCATTGTGAGTCCGAGCAGGCGGTGCATGCCGAAGCGGCGGGTCAGCGCCGGGGTGAGGAACGCGAACGCGCCGAACGCGACGATCGGGATGGTCGTCAGCAGGCTCGCCACGGACGCCGGAAGTCCCAGGTCGTCGCGGATGCTGGACAGGACCGGCCCGATGGAGGCGACCCCGGGGCGGAGGTTCAGGGCGGTCAGCAGCAGGCCGCCGGCCAGCACCGCGGTACGTACGGGGGTGCGCGCCGACCGGTCGCCGGGGTGCTCGGGCCGGGAAGGGCCACCCGTCCCGCCGACCGCGCTCCGGTCGCTCTCACGCGTCTCCACGTTGTCTCCCTCACCTGTCGTGACCAGCGCCTTCTGCCTGGTGGACACCGTCAAGTCAACGCCCTGCCGCCTGGGCCGACCACTGTTAATCTGACGCGTGATGCCCGAAACCCGACACACGTCGACGCGCCCGGAGCAGTACCTCCTGCTCGGGCACGACGAGCGCACCCACGCGCACGCGCACACCCGCGGCCACCTGGTCTACCCGGCCTCGGGAGTGCTCTCGATGGTCACCGAGGCCGGGGCGTGGGTCGCGCCGCCGAACCGGATCGTGTGGATTCCGGCCCGCTTCACGCACGAGCACCGGGCGCACGGCGCGACCGACATGCGCATCGTCTTCCTGGCGCCCCGGCTGGCGGAGCTCCTGCCGCCGCGCCCGGCGGTGCTCGCGATGACGCCGCTGGCCCGGGAGGCCGTCCTCGCGCTGACCGCCGGCGAACCGCGCTCCCAAGCCGCCCGCGCCCGCCTGCGCCGCGTCGTCATCGACGACGTCGTCGCCGCGCCCGAACAGCCCCTGCACCTGCCCGCGCCCCACGACCCCCGCCTCGTGGCCGTGACCGGGCTCGTCCAGCAGGACATGTCCGCGCCCGCCACGCTCGCCGCGCTCGGCCGCATCGTGGGGGCCAGCGAGCGCACCCTCAACCGCCTGTTCAAGAGCGAGACCGGGATGAACTTCGTGCAGTGGCGCACCCAGTTGCGCATCCACCGGGCCCTGCTGCTGCTCACCGACGGGAGGTCCGTCACCCGGACCGCGGCCGCGTGCGGCTGGGCCAACCCCAGCGCCTTCATCGGCGCGTTCACCTCCCTCGTCGGCCAGAGCCCCGGCCGCTACCAGCGCTCGCTGAGCGCCCCGTCCGAGCCCGCACGGGAGGAGAGCCGGACGCCGCGGCGGGGTTGAGGCGGGGCCGGTACGGGAACCTCCTACTACCCGTGGACTGTCGTATGCCACGGGGGCCGGAAGGCAACGGGAGGGCATGTGGCGGATACGCGGAGCGCGTTGCGGGGGGCGGACCGGGCCGAGGTGGAGCGGTTGCTGCGGCGGGCGGCGGCCGGCGCCGCGGGCGACCGGCGCGGGCTGCTGGCGCGCGGCCGCAAGGAGTTGGACACGCTGGCGGCCGCCGCCCCTGCGGAGTACGCCGCCTACCGTACGGCGCTGCGCGAGGGCCGGGCGGCGTCCCATGTGTCGGCGGCGGCGCCGGGCTCGGTCCCGGGGCTCGCCGCGATCACGGCGGCGGTGGCCGCGTTCTGCGTGGACCTCGCGCACGGCCTGTCCGCCGGTGCGGCCGTGACCACCGCGCTGGTCGCCGCGGCCGCCACCTTCGCCGTCGCGGCGCTGCGCACGCTGCGGGCCCACCAGGCGCTGCCGGCCGGTGCCGCGCAGGCCCGGGCCGCTTGGCTGGCGGCCGTGGAGGAACGCGCCATAGGACCGTTCGTACGGCAGGCGCAGGCGCCCCCGGCGGCGAAGGCCGCGGCACCGAAGCGGCCGCAGCCGGCCGCCCCCGCGCCCGTGCCCCCGCCGCCACCGGAGCCGGCCGCCGACCACCGCGCCCCCGCTCCCCCGCCGCCGCGCGCGGCCGAGCGGCCCCCGGTGGCGAAGACCCGGCGCGGCGGGGGCGACCGCAGCGCCGCCGCCCGCACCCGCGCCGTCCTGGAGCAGTCCTTCCAGCAACTCCCCGAGGCCGAGGGCCCGTTCGCGGGCCGCCGGGCCCACCTCGCCCGGATCGCCCAGTGGGTGCACCAGTCCCGTGCCTCGACTGCCGTACGGCCCACGGTCGTTGTCCTGCACGGTCCGGCAGGCGGCGGCCGCACTTCCCTGGCGGTGCGCGCGGCACGGGAGTTGAGGGACCAGTTCAAGGGCGCGTGCGTGGTGGACCTGCGCGGCGCGGGGCCCAGCCCGCTGCCGGTCCGGGACGCGCTGCTGCACCTGCTCAACCGGCTCGGCGCGCCCCGCGACCAGTTGCTGTTCCGGGAGCGGCCCGAGCGGCAGGACCACGGCCAGCACCTGACCCGCCTCGCCGAGCAGTACCAGCAGCACCTGACCGGTGTCCCGGTGGTGATCGTGCTGGACGACGCGACCGACGCCGAGCAGGTCCGGCCGCTGGTGCCCGAGCGCTCCGAGAGCCTGGTGCTGGTCACCGCCGCGGAACCGTTCGACCCCGACGTGCCGGGCGCGGTCGTCCACCACCTGCCCGTGGGCCCGCTGGACCTCGACGACACCTTCGAACTGCTCGGCGAGATCGCCGACGCGGCCGGCACGGACACCGCGCCGCCCGAACAGGCCGAGCGGCTGCGCGCGTTGACCGCCGGGCTGCCCATCGCCCTGCGGATCGCCGGCTCCGGGCTCGCCGCACACGGCGGCGCGGCCCGACTGGCCGACGACATCGAGGTGTTCGGGCCGCGCGACCCGGTCGACCGGGTGCTCGCCCTGCGCTACCACGACCAGCCCGAGCCGGGCCGCCGCCTGCTGCGCCGCCTCGCGCTCGCCGGGCGGGCCAGCTTCGGGGCGGCCGCCGCGGCGGCGCTGCTGGCCACCGACGAGCAGGAGGCCGGCCGCCGCCTGGCCGAACTCGCCGCCGCCGGACTGCTGGAGAACGTCCGCGGCAGCCGCTACCGGCCGCACGACCTGGTCCGGGCGTTCGCCGCCGAGCGGCTGCTCGACGAGGAGGACCCGGTCGAGCGCGCCGCCGCCCACGAGCGGCTGATCCGCTCCTACGCCGACCTCGCCGACACCGTGATCCGGCTGGTCGAAGGGAAGACGTCGACCCGCGCCGGGCGGTTCGGCCCGCACGGCTTCGCCTCCCTCGACCTCGCGCTGCGCTGGCTGGACGAGGAGTCGTCGTTCATCACCGCCGCGCTGCGCGACACCGCGGGGGTGGACCAGGCCGCCGTGCAGGCGCTGCTGGGCGCGCTGTGCGACTACTGCCTGCTGCGCGGCGACCTGTACCGGCTCGGCGAGATCAGCGAGATGGCCCAGGCGCAGCAGGCGGCCGGCGGCCGCTCGGGCCCCGAGGGCGACCGCTCGGTGCTGGTGCGGTCGGTGCAGTGGCGCACCGGCATCGCGGCCCGGCAGTTGGGCGAGCTGGACCGTTCGAAGTCGACCCTCAGTGCCGTGGTGGACCTGTACTTCGAGGCGGAGCACCCGGCCGGCGCCGCCCGCGCCCTGGACAGCCTCGGCATCACCCTGCACCACCAGGGCAACCTGAAGGAGGCCGAGCTGCGGCTGCGCGAGGCGGTCGACATCCAGGGCGCGCCGGGCCTGGAGGAGGACCGGGCCTGGACGCTGCACGCGCTGGGCGCGGTGCTGCGCGATCGGGACGAGGTCGCCCAGGCCCTCGCGCTGCTGGAGGAGTCGCTGGCGCTGCACCGGGAGAACGAGAGCGTGCAGGGCGAGGCGTGGGCGCACCTCCAACTCGGGCAGGTGCAGTTGCGGCTGGGCCGGCTGGACGAGGGCGAGGAGGAGCTGCGCGCGGCCGGGCGGTGCTACGCGCTGGCCCGCGACCCGCGCGGCACCGCGTGGACGCTCACCCAACTGGCCCGCGCGCGGCTGATGCGCGGCCAGGCCCGGGAGGCCGCCCACGACCTGGACGAGGCGGTGCAGCGGCACCGGGCGACGGAGGACGCCCGCGGCGAGGCGTGGACGCTGTACTACCTCGGGCACGCGCTGGAGGAAAGCGGCGACACCGACGCGGCGCTGCGCACCCTGGAGCGGGCGCGCAGCATGTTCTCCCGGATGCGGGACGTCTACGGGCTGGCCTGCGCCCGGCACCACTCGGCGCGGGTGACCCGCGACCAGCGGGCGGCCCGGACCGGGAACCTGCGCAACAGCGGCTTCGCCCGGCAGCTGCTCCAGGACGCGCGGCAGGACTTCCGGCGGATCGGGGTGGCGCACGGCGAGGCGTGGTCGTGCGTGGAGCTGGCGGTGATCGACGCGGGCAACGGGCGGCTGCTGGAGGCGCTGTCGCTGCTGGACGAGGCGGGCGGGCTGTTCGCCGGGCTCGGCGACCGGCGCGGCCACGACTGGGCGGTGTTCCTGCGGGCCACGGTGCTGCCGCTGCTGGCCCCGGACCCGGCCGGGCCGGACGGCGCGGCCCGCGCGGACGAGGAGCTGCGGGCGCTGCTCGCCGCGTCCTTCCCCGAGCGCGACCCGGACCTGGCGGAGTACGCGGAGGCGTATCGGCTCCTGCTGGCGCGCGGCTCGATCGTCCCCGGGTCGCCCTGGAACGCGTGGGAGCTGGGCATGACCCCGACGAGGTCCGCCCGCATGGTCATGGCGGTGCCCACGTAGGGGCGGCGGACACCGGCCCGGTGGGGTGCCGGCCGGTGGCGTACCGGCTGCCGGCGTACTGGATGACGCCCTAGTCGCGGGCCGCCGGGATGGTGGGCTTGGACTCCGGGGCCGGCTGCTCCTCGAAGTCGATCTTCTTCATCTGCTTGTTCATGTTCTTCATGAGCGCCCACAGGCCGACGGCGATCACCGCGAAGACCACGAATCCGAGCAGCCCCGGGGTCACCTTGTTCTTGTCGAGCTCCTGGGCGAGCGGGACGAGCGGGTGGAGGGCGTGGTAGTCAGTCACGCCCTCCATTGTTGCTCAGACCGGAAAGCTCCCCGCAGTCAGGCCCCGCGAACGCCCGCGAACAGGTCGTCCTCGGGGAGGGAGACGTCCACCCGGGAGCGGGCGAGTTCGTAGTCCTCGGTGGGCCAGACCTCGCGCTGGACGTCCATCGGCACCCGGAACCAGCCGCCGTCGGGGTCGATCTGGGTGGCGTGGGCGAGCAGCGCCTTGTCCCGGATCTCGAAGAACTCGCCGCACGGCACGTGCGTGGTGAGGTTCCGCTCGGGCCGGTCGGACTGCTCGAACCGCTTGATCCAGTCCTCGTAGGGCGACTCCAGGCCGCGGGCGAGCAGCGCCTCGTGCAGGGCGAGGGTGCGGGCCTTGTTGAAGCCCTGGTTGTAGTAGAGCTTCAGCGGGGTCCACGGCTCGCCCGCCTCCGGATAGCGCTCGGGGTCCCCCGCCGCCTCGAACGCCGCCATCGAGATCTTGTGGGTCATGATGTGGTCGGGGTGCGGATAGCCGCCGTTCTCGTCGTAGGTGGTGATGACGTGCGGCCGGAACTCGCGGATGAGCTTCACCAGCGTGCCGGCGGCGGTGTCGACGTCCACCAGGCCGAAGCAGCCCTCGGGCAGCGGCGGCAGCGGGTCGCCCTCGGGCAGCCCGGAGTCCACGTAGCCCAGCCACGCCTGCTTGACGCCGAGGATCTGCCGGGCCTCGTCCATCTCCTTGGCCCGGACCTCGTGGATGTGCTCCTCGACGTAGGGGTCGCCCTGGAGCTTGGGGTTGAGGACGGAGCCGCGCTCGCCGCCGGTGCACGTCGCCACCAGCACGTCGACCCCCTCGGACACGTACTTGGCCATCGTGGCGGCGCCCTTGCTCGACTCGTCGTCGGGGTGGGCGTGCACGGCCATCAGTCGAAGCTGATCGGTCAAGGCTGGCTTCCTTATGTCTCCGGTCATCACAACAGTCTCGATCCCCTCCGAAACAACGGCCGGGGGCACCTCCTATAGTGACGGGAGACGGGGGCGATTAATTCCGCGGTCCCCGACGGGAGGACGATCATGACGGCCGTGCAGCCGGGTCCGGCACCGTCGCTGCCCGAGGGGCGGTACGGCGGCGGCGCAGACGCCGACGCACGCAAGGACCGGGCGCTGCGCAGGGCCGCGGTCGTGCTGGGCGTGCTGCTGGCCGCGGCTGTCGGCTACTTCGGCTGGCACTCCCTCCAGGAGAGCCGGATCAGCGCGCAGGTCGTGTCCTTCCAGGCGGTGTCCGCGCACTCCCTCCAGATCCACCTGGAGGTCCACAAGGGCGCCGGGACGACCGTGGTGTGCACCGTCCGCTCCCAGGACGACGACCACAACGAGGTCGGCCGCAAGGACGTGCGGATCAGCGAGCACGCCAAGGACGTCGACACGATCGTGACGTTGCGCACCACCGCGACCGGCAGCACCGGCGAACTGGTCGGCTGCCAGTCGGCGAAGAACAGCTGATCCGGGTCCGGCCGGTGGCCGGGCTCAGTGGGTCAGCGCGTTCGCGCCCACGATGACCAGGCCGATCACCACGTCCACGATGCCGACCCGGCAGGACGGCGCCCAGCGCTGCCCGGCCGCGCGGGCCGCCCACAGGCCCCAGCCGAAGAGCGTCGCGGTGTTGACCAGCAGCACCACGCCGACGCCGCCGCTCTCGCTCCACCACCCGGCCGACGCGCCGAGCAGCGCGACCAGTGTCGGGGCGACGGCGGCGACCAGCGGCCACTCGTCCAGCATCGACCGGAGCGTCTCCACGGTGGGCCGCCGCCCGCCCGCGGTCCAGTGGGCGATGGTGTGCGCGTAGCCGTGGGCGGCGGCCGCGGTGAGCGCGGCCACCAGAATCCACAGCGCGTCGTAGCGGGGGTCGGGCTGCCCGGTGTCCTGGTCCAGGGCGGAGGCGAGCGAGCTGGCCAGCACCGTGCCGTAGACCCCGCCGAACAGCAGGCGCTGCCGCGGCACGCCGAGGGGCGCGTACGGTGCGTGCTGGTGCGGGTCGTCCGGCATGGCGCCCCTTTCGACGCGGTGGCGGCGCGGTCGGCACCGGGGGGTGTTCCGCCGCACACGATGTAACCGCATATGGGGCAGCCTCGCCGGTCAGGAATTGTTAGGCTCGTGGTTTCGTCCCGGCGCCGGGTGGCAATGCACTTGTGCACCGGGAGGGGACACGCACCAGAACACCGCATGACCGTATCGACGAGGAGCACCAGTGACCCAGACCAGCGACAACGTCACCTGGCTCACCCAGGCGGCGTACGACCAGCTCAAGGCCGAGCTGGAGCACCTGTCTGGTCCGGCCCGCGCCGAGATCGTCGCCAAGATCGAGGAAGCTCGTCAGGAAGGCGATCTCAAGGAGAACGCCGGCTACCACGCGGCGCGTGAGGACCAGGGCAAGCTGGAGCTGCGCATCCGGCAGCTCAACCAGATCCTGGAGACCGCGAAGGTCGGCGAGGCGCCGGCCGACGACGGCGTGGTGGCGCCCGGCATGGTGGTGACCATCGCCTTCGACGGCGACCCGGACGACACCCTGACCTTCCTGCTCGGCTCGCGCGAGGGTGTCAGCAGCGACCTCGAGACGTACTCGCCGCAGTCCCCGCTCGGCCGCGGTGTGACCGGCAAGCGCAAGGGCGAGGACGCCACGTACGAACTGCCGAACGGCAAGACGGCAGCGGTGAAGGTCCTCGACGTGAAGCCCTACCAGGGCTGACCCCCTCCTCCTCCCCCCACCCGCCCCCGCAGCAGCCCCGCCCGTCCCCCGACGGCCGGGGCTGCGCTGCGTGGGCCGCCTCGGAGCCGCCTCGGGACATCGCCACTCGGGAAGAGTTGCGAATATTTCGAATACTGCGGATACTTCGAATATCAGGAGAAGGGGCACTCACATGGCCGCAGCAACAGAAGGCCGCAAGATCGCGCCGGGCACGGTCGACGCCGAAAGCGCGCAGCGAGCCCTCCGCAGGATTCGCGACTACCTCGCACACGACACCGACGTGACCACCGACGTCACCATCCTCGGCGAGCACGGCGATGACGACCCGCTCGTCCTGCCGCGTGCCACCGTCGAGATGTTCGCCACGATGCTTGCCGCGCTCGCCAACGGCCAGGGCGTTCAGCTCATGCCGGTCAACGCCATGCTGACCACCCAGCAGGCAGCGGACATGCTGAACGTCTCCCGGCCCTACCTGGTCGGGCTCCTCGAGAGCGGCAAGATCCCGTTCGGACTCGTCGGCCGGCACCGCCGGGTGAAGTTCAACGACGTCATGGAGTACAAGCGCAGGGACGACCGGGAACGGAAGGACGCCGCCGACTCCCTCACCAGTCTCGACGAGGAGCTGGGGCTCCTCTGAGATGGCCTTCACCGTCCTGTACGACTCGAACGTGCTCTACCCGAACACCGTCAGGGATCTGCTCATCCGCCTCGCTCGGCACGGCATCGTCCAGGCGAAGTGGACGGAGCAGATCCTGGACGAGGTGCAGGAGGCCCTGCGGCGCAACAACGTCGGCGACGACGCCAAGCGCGCAGAGCTCCGGCGCCGCATGAACGCAGCCGTCCGCGACTGCCTGGTGACCGGTTACGAGTCGCTGACCGAGGGCCTCAAGCTGCCCGACCCGGACGATCGGCATGTCCTTGCTGCCGCCGTCAAGTCCGGCGCACAGGTCATCGTGACCAACAACCGCAAGCACTTCCCGCCCGACTGCCTTGCCGAGTGGGGCATCGAGTCGAAGACGGCCGACGACTTCGTCATGGACCTGATCGACTTGGACGACCGGGTCATCTACGGCTGTGTCATGGAGATAGCGAACAGCCGCACACGGACGCCCGTCACGTTCGACGACGTCCTGGACCAGTTGGAGAGGTCTCAGCTGATCGGCGCCGTGAGCATGCTCCGTACGGGCTCCGGCCCGAGCACCTGACGGCGGCTGCGTCGACGGCCCGACCCAGGGCCCGCACCGCCCGGTCGGCTGTCCGTCGCTTTGCCGAACAGCCGACCGGGCACGTCGCACACGCGAACGCGGCTAGGCGGTGGCGGAGCGGTATTTGCGGACGGCGAGGGTGCGGAAGACCGCGACGATCAGGACGGACCAGGCCAGTGAGGCCCATACCGGGTGCTGCATCGGCCAGGCCGTGGAGTGGACGACGCCCGGGTTGCCGAAGAGGGTGCGGGAGGCCTGGACGGTGGCGCTGAAGGGGTTCCACTCCGCGACGTGCCGCAGCCAGGGCGTCATGTTCTGCGGGGAGACGAACGCGTTCGAGACGAACGTCACCGGGAAGAGCCAGACCAGGCCGCCGGAGGTGGCCGCCTCCGGGGTGCGCACCGTCAGGCCGATCAGCGCGCCGATCCAGGAGAAGGCGTAGCCGAGCAGCAGCAGGAGCGCGAAGGCGCCGAACATCTTCGGCAGGCCGTTGTGGATGCGCCAGCCGACGAGCAGCCCGACGCAGGCGAGCACCACGACGGTCAGCGCGGTCTGCACCAGGTCGGCGAGGGTACGGCCGGTGAGCACCGCGCCGCGGGACATCGGCAGCGAGCGGAACCGGTCGATCAGGCCCTTGTGCATGTCGTCGGCGATGCCCGCGCCGGCGCCGGCGGTGGCGAACGTCACGGTCTGCGCGAAGATCCCGGCCATCAGGAAGTTGCGGTAGTCCGAGGCGCTGAACGACCCGCCGACGTTGACCGACCCGCCGAAGACGTAGCTGAAGAGCACCACGAACATGATCGGCTGGAAGAGGCCGAAGATCACGACCTCGGGGATGCGCATCATCCGCAGCAGGTTGCGCTTGGCGACGACCAGGGAGTCGTGCAGCGAGCCGAGCGCGCCGCCGCGCGGGGTCGGCGCGAGGGTGGTCCGCGGGCTGTCCGGGGTGCCGGTGGCGACGCTCATTTCACGGTCTCCTTCGAGGATGCGGAGTCCGGGCCGCCGTCGCCGTCCCGCGCGGCCCGCGCCTCGGACTCCTCGGCGGTGTGCCCGGTCAGCGAGATGAACACGTCGTCGAGGGTGGGGCGGCGCAGCCCGATGTCGTCGATCTCGATGCTCTCGGCGTCCAGTTCGCGGATCACCTCGGCGAGCAGCTTGGCGCCGCCGGTGACCGGCACGGTCACCTTGCGGGTGTGCCGGTCGACGCTGACGGCGTCCTGGCCGCCCCGGCCGTACCGGACCAGTACGGCCACGGTGTCCTCGATCCGGCTGTGGTCGTGGGCGACGACCTCGATCCGCTCGCCGCCGGTCTGCGCCTTGAGCTGGTCGGCGGTGCCGCGGGCGATCACCACGCCGTGGTCGATGACGCAGATGTCGTGGGCGAGGTGGTCGGCCTCCTCCAGGTACTGCGTGGTGAGCAGCAGCGTGGTGCCGCCGGCGACCAGTTCCTGGATGACCTCCCACAGCTGCTGCCGGTTGCGCGGGTCCAGTCCGGTGGTGGGCTCGTCCATGAACATCACCGGCGGGCTGACCACGAGGGCCGCGGCCAGGTCCAGCCGGCGCCGCATGCCGCCGGAGTAGGTCTTGGAGACGCGGTTGGCGGCGTCGGCGAGGTGGAACCGCTCCAGCAGCTCGTCGGCGCGGGCCCGGGCCCGCTTGGCGCCGAGCTGGTAGAGCTGCGCGACCATCTGGAGGTTCTCCCGGCCGGTCAGGTACTCGTCGACGGCCGCGAACTGGCCGGACAGCCCGATGTGCCGGCGGACCTCGTTGGGGTGCTTGAGTACGTCGATGCCCGCGACGACGGCTCTGCCGCTGTCCGGGCGGAGCAGGGTGGTCAGGACGCGGACGGCGGTGGTCTTGCCCGCCCCGTTGGGGCCGAGCAGGCCGAGGACGGTGCCCTCCGGCACGTCGAGATCCACTCCCCCCAGTGCCCTGACGTCCCCGAAGGTCTTCACCAGACCCTCGGCGTAGATGGCGCCGGCCATGTCTTCGCTCCCGTCGGTTGTCCGTGTGTACACGTCCGCGGGGGGTTGTCCCGGGGTACGCGCGGTCAAAACGCCCGGCGGCCGTGCGCGCGGCCGGGTCCCGCTTCCCCGTTCGACCGGTGCGCCGACCGAAACTCATCGGCGGCCGGCACCCTCGCGATAGTTCGCGACTATGGCAGACGCGATATATCGCGTCAACTGTTTTCGCCGCCGGCCCCGGGAACGTCGGGCCGATCGGACCAGGCGAGCGGGTGAGCGAGTGAGCGGTCAGGCCAGGACGGCCCAGGTCAAGCCACGCCAGGTCAGGTCAGGTCAGGCCAGGACGGGTCAGCCGATCACCGTGTAGCCCGCGTCCTCCAGCACCGCCGCCACCGCCGCGCGGTGCTCGGGCCCCTTCGTCTCCAGATGCACCTCGACCTCCGCCTCGGTGAGCCCGAGCCGCGGGTCGGTGCGCATGTGGCTGATGTCCAGCACGTTGGCGTCCGCCTGCGACAGCGTCGCCAGCAGCCCGGCCAGCGCGCCCGGCCGGTCGGTGAGCCGCAGCCGCAGCGACAGGTAGCGGCCGGCCGCCGACATGCCGTGCCGCAGGATGCGCTGCATCAGCAGCGGGTCGACGTTCCCACCGGACAGCACCGCCACCACCGGCCCCTCGAACGACCGCGGCGCCGCCAGCAGCGCCGCCACCGAACTGGCCCCGGCCGGCTCCACCACGAGCTTCGCCCGCTCCAGGCACAGCAGCAGCGCGGAGGACAGCGCGTCCTCCGAGACCGTCACCACGTCGTCGACCAGCTCGCTGACCACCGCGAACGGCACGTCGCCGGGCCGGCCGACCATGATGCCGTCGGCCATGGTGGCCACCGAGCCCAGCGCCACCGGGCGGCCGGCCGCGAGCGAGGGCGGGTACGCCGCCGCGCCCGCCGCCTGCACCCCGACGACCCGCACGTCCGGCCGCAGCGCCTTGACCGCGACCGCCATCCCCGCCACCAGCCCGCCGCCGCCCACCCCGACCAGCACCGTGCGCACCTCGGGGCACTGCTCCAGCACCTCCAGGCCCACCGTGCCCTGCCCGGCGATGATGTCCGGGTGGTCGAAGGGGTGGATGAAGACCGCGCCGGTGGACTCCGCGTACGCGATCGCCGCCCGCAGCGTCTCGTCCACCACGGCGCCCTCCAGCCGGACCTCGGCGCCGTACTCGCGGGTCGCGGCGACCTTCGGCAGCGGGGCGCCCACCGGCATGAACACGGTGGAGCGCACCCCCAGCAGGGAGGCGGCGAGCGCGACGCCCTGCGCGTGGTTGCCGGCGCTGGCGGCCACCACGCCGGCCGCGCGCTCCTCGGGGCGCAGCCCGGCGATCCGCACGTAGGCGCCGCGGATCTTGAACGAGCCGGTGCGCTGGAGGTTCTCGCACTTCAGGTACACCGGCGCGCCGACCAGATCCGACAGGTGGCGGGAGCTCTCCATGGCGGTGACCCGCGCGACCCCGGCGAGCATCTTGTGCGCTCCGCGCACGTCGTCCAAGGTGACCGGCTGGAACCGCGTGTTGTCCATGGGGCACAGTGTCGCAGTCCGGCCGGGCGATCACGGGCAGGCGTTCACCCGCGAAGTCGCACATGCGGCCGCGAGGCTCCCGATGGCCTCCGGGGCCGCGTACTCTTCTCCCAACTTCCCGCCGTTCCGGCGCCGTACGCCCGTCTGCCCGCCGCGACCGCAATCCGCGCCGGCGCGCATCCACCGAACCGACAGAACGCGAGCTTGAAGGTCATGTCCAACCCTCCGGAGACCTCGACCGAACTCCTCGAGAGCCTCCAGCACCAGGTCGCCCTCTTCGCCCGCCGCGCCGAGCAGACCCGGCTCGGCGGGATCGGCGGGGCCCGCAACTCCATGGACCGCGCCGCCTACCTCCTGCTCAACCGGCTCGACCACGAGGGCCCGATGGGCGTCAAGGCGCTCGCCGAGGCGATGGGGATCGACTCCTCGACGGTGACCCGCCAGGTCGCGCCGCTGGTGGACACCGGCCTGGTCAAGCGCACCTCGCACCCCGAGGACGGGCGGGCGGTGGTGCTCGCGCTGTCCCCGCGCGGCCGCGCCCGGCTGGGCGAAGTACGGGACTCACGACGGCAGTTGATGGCGAAGGTCACCGAGGACTGGTCGGAGCAGGAGCGCGAGCTGTTCACCGAGCTGCTCGGCCGGTTCAACATCGCGCTCGCCGACTGGCACGCCGGCCTCACCCAGCGCGACCCGGAACGCGCCGACCGGTAGCGGACGGGCGGCGTCCGGCAGCGGACAGGCGACGGCCCGGCAGCGGACGGGCGGCGGTCCCGGCGGCAGTACCGCAACGGCCCGGCGGCAATCCCGGCAGCGAGCCCGGTCGCGGGTATTGACCGCGTGGCCGCCCGTGCCGTCCCATGTCCGCGTGGGCACCCCAGGGGGTCGGCGCCGGGCGGCCGCGGAGGCCCGCAGGGACGCCGAGTTCGCCGATTTCGTCGCCGGCGCGGGCGGGCGGCTGCTGCACTCCGCGCTGCTGCTGACCGGTGATCCGGCCGCGGCCGACCGGCTGCTGACCGGCGCGCTCGCCCGGCTCTACGCCCACTGGCCGGAGCCGGCCGGCGACGACCCCTACGACCGCGCCCGCGCGGAGCTGTTCGTACGGTACGGCTACCGGCCGTGGCGGCGCCCGCACGGCGGCCCGCTGGACGGCCTGACGGTGCGTCAACGGCTCGTCGTCACCATGCGGTACTTCGAGGGGATCGGGGAGGAGCAGACCGCGGCGATGCTCGGGATGGCGTGCGAACGGGTCGCCCTGATCGCGGCGCGCGGCAGCGCGCGGCTGCGCAGCCGGCGGTGAGCCCCGCCGGCGGGCCGCCGCCGAACCGCCGCGAAGCGGAGGTGCGGCGGCTCCTCGACACCCCGCACCCCCCGCTCCCGCCGGACCTCGCCGAGCGTGCGGCCCGCAGGGGCCGCGCCCTGCTGCGGCGCCGCCGCACGCTCCGCCGCGCCCTCTGCGCCGCCCTGCTGCTCACCGCCGCCCTGGCCGCGGCCCTCCTCCTGACCTGAGCCCGGGGGCCGAACGCGTCAGCCGAGGGCCTGGCGGAGGTCCTCCACGAGGTCGTCGGCCGCTTCGATGCCCACCGAGATCCGTACGAGGTCGGCCGGGACCTCCAGCGCCGAGCCGGCGGCCGACGCGTGGGTCATCCGGCCCGGGTGCTCGATGAGGGACTCCACGCCGCCGAGCGACTCCCCGAGGGTGAACAGCCGCGCCCGGTCGCAGACGGCGACGGCCGCCTCCTCGCCGCCGGCCACCTGGAAGGACACCATCCCGCCGAAGTGGCGCATCTGCTTGGCCGCGACCTCGTGCCCGGGGTGCGAGGAGAGCCCGGGGTAGTGCACCCGGGTCACCTTCGGGTGGCCTTGGAGCATCTCCGCGATCCGCCCGGCGTTCTCGCAGTGCCGGTCCATGCGCACCGCGAGCGTCTTGATCCCGCGCATCACCAGCCACGCGTCGAACGGCCCGGCCACCGCGCCCATCGCGTTCTGGTGGTACGCCAGTTCCTCGCCGAGCGCGGCGTCGGAGGTGACCAGCGCGCCGCCGACCACGTCGGAGTGGCCGCCCATGTACTTCGTCATGGAGTGCACCACCACGTCCGCGCCCAGCGCCAGCGGCTGCTGGAGGTAGGGGCTGGCGAAGGTGTTGTCGACCACCAGCCGCACCCCGGCCTGCCGGGCCACCCCGGCCAGCGCGGCGATGTCGGTGATGCCGAGCATCGGGTTGGAGGGCGTCTCCACCCAGATCAGCTTCGTCTCGGGGCGTACGGCGGCCCGCACGGCCTGCACGTCGGAGGTGTCGGCGACCGACCAGAGCACGCCCCACCGCTCGGCGACCTTCGCGAAGAGCCGGAAGGTGCCGCCGTAGGCGTCGTCGGGGATGACCACGTGGTCGCCGGGGGTGAGCACCGTACGCAGCAGGCAGTCCTCCGCGGCCAGGCCGGAGGCGAACGCCAGGCCGCGGCGGCCGCCTTCGAGGGCCGCGAGGTTCTCCTCGAGCGCGGTCCGGGTCGGGTTCGCCGACCGGCTGTACTCGTAGCCGCCGCGCAGGCCGCCGACGCCGTCCTGCTTGTACGTCGACACCTGGTAGATCGGCGTGACCACCGCACCGGTCTGCGCGTCGGCCGGCTGGCCGGCGTGGATCGCCAGGGTCTCGAAGTGCTGGTGGGCACGCGGGGGGTGAGGGCTATCGTTCATGCGCCGAGCGTAGCCGCCGTACGGTCCCGTCCGCTGACCGCCGCCGCGGGCCGAACCGTACGGGCGCGCGGGCGTTCAGACCCGCGCGGCGCCGCGGGCGGGCACGTGCGGGACTGCCGCGGCCGGGTCGTACCCGGCGAAGACCAGCCCGATCACCAGGCCCGCCGCCTCCTCCAACTGCCGGGCCCGGCGCAGCGGTCCGACCACCGCCGCGGTCCCGCCCGCGTCGCCCGCGAGGACGGCGACCGTCCGCAGCGCGGCCTCGTCGTCACCCGCGACGGGTACGGTGACCGGTCCGCCCGCCGCCGACCACCGCGCGGCGGGCAGGAGGTGGAACGCCTTGACCACGCGGGCGCCCGGTGCGAGGTCCGCGATGTGCTCGGCGGCGGCGCGGCCGTCGGTCAGCAGGTGCTCGCCGACGCCGTGGTCCACCGCGTTGACCGGGTCGACCAGCACCGTGCCGGCGAGCGCGCCGCGGTCGGCGCCCGCCGCGCGCAGGATGTCGGGCACCCCGGCCCAGGAGACGGCGAGCAGCACCGCGTCCCGCCCGGCGGCCGCCTCCGCGGCGGTGGCGGCCGCGCGGGCCGTCGCGCCGCCGTCCGTACGGCCGTCGCCGCCGCCCATCGCCGCCGCGGCGGCCGCGGCCCGCTCCGCCGAGCGGCCGCCGACCAGCACCTCGTGCCCGGCCCGTACCCACGCCGTGCCCAGGGACGTCGCCAGGGCGCCGGTGCCGAGAATTCCGATCCTCATGGTGTGCTCCCGAAGTGTCGGGCGGCGCCCTGCCGGTCGCAGCCGCCGCGGGAGCGCCACCGTAGGAGAACCGATACGCACCGGACGGTAGGAAACACGTGCGGGAGGATGGGGGCATGGCAGCGACGACGGGAACGGACGGCGGCGGACCGGGGCGGGGCGCGGGGCAGGCGGACGCCCTGCGCGGGCGGACGCTCGTGGACTGCCGGCTGCGCGCGGCCACCGAGCTGCTCGCGCACACCTGGGACCCGGTGATCCTGGCGGGGCTGAGCGCGGGGCCGCTGCGGCGGGCCGGGCTGCGGGCGCTGGGCGGGGGGATCAGCGACAAGGTGCTCACCGAGTCGCTGCGCCGCCTGCTCGCCAACGGGCTGGTCGAGCGCCGCGCCTACCGCGCCGCGCCGCCCCGGGTCGACTACGGGCTCACGCCGCTGGGCGCCAGCCTGGTGGAGGGCCCGCTCCGGGCGATGGGCGACTGGACCCGGGAGCACGGCGAGGAACTGCTCGAGGCCCAGGAGCGGGCCGCCGGGCAGGACCTGACCGGCTGACCGGCGGCCCGCCGGCCCGGCTGACCGCCCGTGCCCAAGGCAGCAGGGCACGGGCGGGGCTCAGGAGCGGCGGGGCTCACTTCTTGGCGGACTCCCGCACCGTCAGGGTGCCCTTGCGGATGGTGGCCAGGCGGGGGGCGCGCTTGGCGATGGTGGAGTCGTGGGTGACGAGGATGAAGGTCAGCCCGCGGTCGCGCCACAGCCCTTCGAGCAGCCCCATGATGTCGTCGCGGGTGCTCTCGTCGAGGTTGCCGGTCGGCTCGTCGGCGAGCAGCACCTTGGGCTCCTTGACCAGGGCCCGGGCTATCGCGACGCGCTGCTGCTGGCCGCCGGACAGTTCGGACGGCAGGTGGGTCAGGCGCTCGCCGAGGCCCACGGACTCCAGGGCGGCCGCGGCGCGGGTGCGGCGCTCGGCGGGCTTGACGCCCATCGGCACCAGCGCGGTCTCCACGTTCTCCTGCGCGGTGAGCGTGGGGATGAGGTTGAAGCTCTGGAAGATGAAGCCGATGTTCTCCGAGCGGACCTTGGTCAGCCGCGCCTCGCTGAGCTTGGCCAGGTCGGTGCCGTCGAGTTCGACGGCCCCGGTGGTGGGGCGGTCGAGTCCGCCGAGCATCTGGAGCAGGGTGGACTTGCCGCCGCCGGTGGGGCCTTGGATGACGACCTGGTCGCCGTCGGCGATGGTGAGGTCGATACCGCGCAGGGCGTCGACGGTCGTCTTGCCCCGGCGGTACTGCTTGGTCACGCCGTTGAGCTGGTACATGGCTGGACTCCTGGGAGCGGAAGGGAAGGTGGGCGGCCGGGGTGGACGGCCCTGGCCGGCCGCCGCCCGCCCAGGGGAGGTGCGGGCGGCGGCCGGACCGGCGGCGGCTACTCGACGCGGCGCAGCGCGTCGGCCGGGCGCAGCCGCGAGGCGCGCCAGCCGCCGAAGGCACCGGCGATCAGTCCGCCGCCGATGGCCAGGCCGACGGCCAGCACGATGGTGCCGGCGCTGACCGGCGCGCTCAGCGCGATGTCGAGCGTCTTGGACGCGGCCTGCCGGGCACCGCCGCCGAAGCCGCCGCCCCCGCCGGGGCCGCCCGTGCCGCCGCCGGTGGAGGCGGTGGAGCCGAGCTGGGCGCTGAGCGTGGGGCTGATCTCGGTGACGGCGAACGCGCCGGCCAGGCCCAGCGCGATCCCGAGCACACCGCCGATCAGGCCGTTGACCAGGGCCTCGCCCATGACCTGGCGGGTGACGCGGCCGCTCTTCCAGCCGAGCGCCTTGAGCGTGCCGAACTCGCGCACCCGGCGGCTGACCGCCGAGGAGGTGAGCAGGCCGGCGACGAGGAACGCGGCGATCAGCACCGCGATGGACAGCCACTTGCCGACGTTGGAGGCGAGCGAGGAGGCCGTGGACAGCGAACCGGAGACCGTGGAGGCCAGGTCGGCGGAGGTGGTGACGGTGGTGCCGGAGATGTTCTTCTGGATCTCGGACTTCACCGTGGAGATCTGCTTGGAGTCCGACGCCTTGACGTAGATCGTGGTGATCTTGTTCGCCGAGGAGGCGAGGGTCTGCGCCTGCTTCAGCGGCAGGTAGAGGTTGGCCGCGGAGTCACCGCTGTCGGCGGTGGCGATGCCGATCACCTTGTACTTGGTGCTCTTGACGGTGACGGTGGAGCCGACCTTGAGCTTGTTCTGCTTGGCGTAGGCGGAGTCGGCGACCATCACCTTGGCGTTGCTGTCGGCGGAGGTGAAGGTGGTGCCGGAGGTGATCTTGGAGGAGGAGAGCGGGCCGAGCGCCAGGTTCGACACGTCCACGCCGTACATCGTGCAGCTGTTGGCGTCGAACTGCGCGCCGCCGCCCCTGACCTGGCCCTGCGGGGTGCTGCTGCCGGAGCCGCCGGGGAAGCCGCCGCCCCCGCCGGAGCTGCTGGAGCCGCTGGTCTTGTTCTGCTGGAACTGGCCGGGCGTGAAGGTGCCGTCGATCTTCAGCACCTGGAGGTTGAGGCCGCCGACCGCGCTGGCGACGTTCTTCTGCTTGCCGACGCTGGTGACGACCGAGGAGGCCAGGGTCTGGAAGCCCTGCACGGTGACCCGGTCGCTGCTCTGGGACGAGCCGTCGCTCTTGGCGTCGAAGTCGAACTTCGGGCGGGTGGTGGAGCCCGAGCCGGAGGCGGGCGCGGCCTTGGTCACCGTCATGTCGGTGCCCAGGCCGTAGAGCGACTTGAGGACCTTGCCCTGGGCCTGGTCCATGCCGGACGAGACCGAGTCGACCGTGATGACGAGGCCGATGCCGAGCGCGAGGCCCAGCGCGACCACGAGCGCCGCCTTGCGCCGGCGACGCAGCTCGCGCCGGAGATACGTGAAGAACATCCGATTCCTCGTGTTGGCAGGGATAGGCAGGGGAACCGCACCAGGACAGGTGCGAGGAGCAGGGGGTGGACGCGAGGAGGGCGAAGCGTCCACCCCCTGCTCCCACTGCGGCGCAACGGTAGGAATCGGTGGTGAGGGCGCCGTGAGGCGAATGTGAGGGGGAGTTGAGAAATGCCACGCGGGGATGAGAGCTCGCTGAGCGAAGGATTATTTCTTCCTTGGACAGGCCGCGCACGGCCTGTTCACAGCCGGTCCCCAGGTTCGTGCGGGAGTCTGTTCCGTCGCCCGGCCCGGCGTGCGCGCGACCTGCGCGGCCGGCGCACGCCGCACGGCTCAGCGCACGCCGAGCAGGTGGTCCATGGCGAGCTGGTCCAGCGCCTCGAAGGCCATCCCGCGCTCGCCCACGGCGTCCGCGTCGAAGTCCTCGTAGGCGCTGCGGTCGGCGAGCAGGTCGGCCAGCGTCTCACCGGAACCCAGCGTGCTCTGCCCGAGCTCGTCCAGACCGGAGGTCCGCAGCGCCTCCTGCACGACCGGGTCGGCGCGGAAGGCGGCGGCCCGCTCCTTGAGGATCAGGTAGTTGCGCATGCCCCCGGCCGCGGACGCCCACACCCCGCTCATGTCCTCGGTGCGCGGCGGCTTGAAGTCGAAGTGCCGCGGGCCCTGGTAGCCGCCCCGCTCCAACAGGTCCACCAGCCAGAACGCCGAGCGCAGGTCGCCGGCGCCGAAGCGCAGGTCCTGGTCGTACTTGATGCCGGTCTGGCCGTTGAGGTCGAGGTGGAAGAGCTTGCCGTGCCACAGCGCCTGGGCGATGCCGTGCGGGAAGTTCAGCCCGGCCATCTGCTCGTGGCCGACCTCGGGGTTGACGCCCACGATGTCGGGGCGCTCCAGCGAGTTGATGAACGCCAGCGCGTGGCCGACGGTCGGCAGCAGGATGTCGCCGCGCGGCTCGTTCGGCTTGGGCTCCACCGCGAAGCGCAGGTCGTAGCCCTGCTCGGTGACGTACTGGCCGAGGATGTCGAAGGCTTCCTTCATCCGGTCCAGGGCGACGCGTACGTCCTTGGCGCCGCCGGACTCCGCGCCCTCGCGGCCGCCCCAGGCGACGTAGGTCTCGGCGCCCAGCTCCACCGCCAGGTCGATGTTGCGGATCACCTTGCGCAGTGCGAAGCGGCGCACCTCGCGGAGGTTGGAGGTGAAGCCGCCGTCCTTGAACACCGGGTGGGTGAAGAGGTTCGTGGTGGCCATCGGCACCTTCATGCCGGTCTCGGCCAGCGCCTGCCGGAAGCGCTTGACGTGCTGCTCGCGCTCGGCGTCGGAGGAGCCGAAGGGGATCAGGTCGTCGTCGTGGAACGTCACGCCGTACGCGCCCAGCTCGGCGAGGCGGTGCACCGACTCGACCGGGTCGAGCGGCGCGCGGGTGGCGTCGCCGAACGGGTCGCGTCCTTGCCAGCCCACCGTCCACAGTCCGAAGGTGAACTTGTCGGCGGGGGTGGGAGTGAGGTTCGTCTCGGATGTCATGGCGGTCGGCTCCTATTCGTCAGACTGTTGAACAAATTAGTATGCGAGCCCGGTGTTGGGAAGTGGGACCGTGCGAAAGGACCCGGATCACATGGCGGGACAAGGGCAGGTCGTGCTCGGTGTGGACAGCTCGACGCAGTCCACGAAGGTGCTGGCGGTGGACGTGGACAGCGGCGAGGTGCTGGCCCGCGGCCAGGCCGCGCACACCGTCAGCGCCGGCGCCGGGCGCGAGACCGACCCCGAGGTGTGGTGGCGCGCCCTTCAGGATGCGCTGGGCCAGCTCGGCGGGTACGCCGGGCGCGCCGACGCGATAGCGGTCGGCGGGCAGCAGCACGGCCTGGTCGTGCTCGATGAGCGGGGCCGCCCGGTGCGGGACGCGCTGCTGTGGAACGACGTGCGGTCCGCTCCGCAGGCCGAGGAGCTGGTGGCGCGGCACGGCGCGGACTGGTGGGCCGAGCGGATCGGCTCGGTGCCCGCGGCGAGCTTCACCGTCGCCAAGTGGGAGTGGCTGCGCACCCACGAGCCCGAGGCGGCCGCGGCCGCCGCCGCGGTCCGGCTGCCGCACGACTTCCTCACCGAACGGCTGAGCGGCGCCGCCGTCACCGACCGCGGCGACGCCTCCGGCACCGGCTGGTGGGCGGCGAGCACCGGGGCGTACGACGAGGCGCTGCTCGCCGAGGTCGGGCTCGACCCGAAGCTGCTGCCCGCGGTGCTCGGGCCCGGTGAAGCGGCCGGCACCGTACGGGAGGGCGCCGGGGTGCGGCCCGGCGCGCTCGTCGGCGCGGGCACCGGCGACAACGCGGCCGCCGCGCTCGGGCTCGGGGTCGCCCCCGGGCAGCCGGTGCTCAGCCTCGGCACCTCCGGGACCGTCTACGCCGTCGCCCGCCAGCGTCCCGCCGACCCGTCCGGGACCGTCGCCGGGTTCGCCGCGGCCGACGGGGGCTGGCTGCCGCTGGCGTGCACGCTGAACTGCACGCTCGCGGTGGACAAGGTGGCGGAGCTGCTCGGGCGCGGCCGGGAGGAGGTCGAGCCGGGCGGCTCGGTCGCCTTCCTCCCCTTCCTCGACGGCGAGCGCACCCCCAACCTCCCCTACGCCTCGGGGCTGCTCACCGGAGTACGGCACGACACCACCGCCGGGCAGATCCTCCAGGGCGCGTACGACGGGGCCGTCTACGCCCTTCTCGCCGCGCTCGACCTCGTCCTCGCCGTCGACGGCGCCGGGCACGCCCCGGACGAGCCGATCCTGCTCATCGGCGGCGGCGCGCGCGGCGCCGCCTGGCGCGACACCGTACGACGGCTGTCCGGCCGCGCCGTCCAAGTACCCGCCGCCTCCGAACTCGTCGCCCTGGGCGCCGCCGTCCAGGCCGCCACCCTCCTCACCGGCGAACAGCCCGCCGCCGTCGCCGCCCGCTGGCGCACCGACCACGGCGACCTCCTCCCCCCGCTCCCCCGCGACCACGCCACCCTCGCCCGCCTCGCCGCCGCTCTCCCCCTCGCCGGCTGACCCCTCCCCCCCGCGCCCCGCCCCACCGGGGCGCGGGCTCCACCCGGCATGCTGCCGCATCGGGCAGACGCGCCCGCAGGGGCGCGGGGAACTGCGCGACCAGCCCACTACCCGGGACAGCCGGGGACGCGGGCGCAGCTCCGCGGCGGGCGGCCGGGACCAGAAGCGTGCCGTCGGGCAGAAGCGGGCGGGTGGGCGGGGAGAACACCCGGAAAGCCCCCGCACATAGGGTGGACGCAGCCCCGAAAACGGAAGGAGCCCCCTGATCAAATCCAAACGCACCGGCGCCCAATCGGAACTACGCCACCGCAACCTCTCCCTGGTCATGCGAGCCCTGGCAACGGAAGAAGACCTCACCCGCGCCACAGTCGCGACGACAGTCGGCCTCACCCGCGCCACCGTCTCCACCCTCGTCGACGAACTCCTCGCCGCCGGCCTCCTGGAAGAACGCGGCGCCCGCCGCCCCGGCACCGTGGGCCGCCCGGGCACCGCCCTCGCGCTGCCCGCCACCGGCCCCGCAGGGCTCGGCGCGGAAATCGGCGTCGACCACCTCGCCGCATGCGTCGTGGACCTGCGCGGCGAGGTCCGCTGCCGCACCGAGCTCCCGGCCGCGAACCGCGGCCGCCCGGCCCCCGCCGTCCTCGCCGAACTCACCGGCCTGACCGCCCAGGTCACGGAGGAAGCCGCCGCCCTGGACCTGCACCCGGTCGGCGCCACCGTCGCCGTCCCGGGCCTGGTCGGCCGCGACCGCGGCACCGTCCTGCGCGCCCCGAACCTCGGCTGGGAGAACGTCCCCGTCACCGCCCTGGGCCCCCACCCCACCGTCGTGGAGAACGAGGCGAACCTCGGCGCCCTCGCCGAACTCTGGCTCGGCGGCCACCACCGCCTCGCCGACTTCGTCCACGTCTCCGCCGAGATCGGCATCGGCGCCGCCCTGATCGTGGAGGGCCGCCTCTTCCGCGGCGCCCGCGGCTTCGCCGGCGAACTCGGCCACGTACCGGTCCGCCCCGACGGCCCCCTGTGCTCCTGCGGCGCCCACGGCTGCCTGGAGACCTTCGCGGGCGAGACCGCCCTGCTGCGCGCGGCCGGCGCCGCCACCCCCGCCGACCTGCGCGCGGCCGCGGCCGCGGGCGACAGTGCCGCCCTGGACGCGCTGGATCGGGCCGGCGAGGCCCTGGGCACCGCGCTGAGCGGCGCCGTCAACCTGCTCGACCCGCAGGCCGTGGTGGTCGGCGGCCCGCTCGCGGACCTCGCGCCCTGGCTGCTGCCCGGCGCCCGCCGCGAACTGGCCGCCCGTGTCACCGACCGCCGGTGGCGCCCGCAGGACGTGATCACCTCGCGGCTGGGCCGCGACGGGGTGCTGCGGGGCGCCGCGTACAGCGCGGTCCGGGCCGTCCTGGACGACCCGGCCGCCTGGATTCACACCGCCGCGGCCCCCGCCGCGACGGCGCCCTGACTACAGCGCCCTGACTACAGCGCCGAACCGGCCACCCACTGGCTCCACGACAGGTTCCAGCCGTTGAGCCCGTTGGACGCCTGGATCGTCTTGTCCTGCGAGTTCTTCACCACGACCACGTCGCCGATCAGCGAGTTGTTGTAGAACCACGCCGCGTCCGTCGTGTCGTCCTTGCCGCCCTTGACGTCGCTCAGGCCGATGCAGCCGTGGCTGGTGTTGGCGGTGCCGAAGACGGACTTCGCGGTCCAGTAGTTGCCGTGGATGAAGGTCCCGGAGTCGCTCAACCGCATGGCGTGCGGCACGTCCGGGATGTCGTACTCGCCCTTCCCGTCGCTGTCGGTGAAGCCGACGGACGCCCCGTTCATCCGGGTCGTCTGGTCCTTCTCCTCGATGACCATCTGGCCGTTGTACGTGCTGTGGTCGTCACTGCCCGCGGAGATCGGCAGCGTCTTGATCACCTTGCCGTCGCGGACCACGGTCATCGTGTGCGTGGACGCGTCGACCGTGGAGACCTGCGAGCGGCCCACGTCGAAGCTGACGGTCTTGTTCTGCACGCCGTACACGCCCGCGGAGCCCTCGACGCCGGCCAGCTTGAGCTTGAGCGTGACGTGCGAGCCCGCCGCCCAGTAGGTCTGCGGCCGCAGGTCGAGCCGGGTGGAGCTGAACCAGTGGCCCACCACCGCCTGCCCGCTGCTGGAGCTCACACTGATCCCGCGCTGCACCGCGGCCCGGTCGGCGGAGGAGATCGCCTTGCTGAAGTTGATCGAGACCGGCATGCCCACGCCCACGGTGGAGCCGTCCTCCGGGGTGAAGTACCCGACGAAGGTGCCGGTGCTCGACTTGGTGCCGAACGTCGACTGCGCGCTGGTGGTACGCCCCTGCGTGTCGGTGGCGGTGGCGGATATGTGGAACTGGATGCCGTGGGCGAGCGTGCCGTTCGGCGTCCAGGTGGTGCCGTCGGACGACAGCGTGCCGGAGACGGTGTGACCGGACGCGACGCCGGTCATCGTCACCTTGGTCAGCTTGCCGCCGGTGGCCTTCACCTGCACCGCGCCGCTCACCGCCGCACCGGTGGTGCCGGTCTTCGGCGTGATGGTGATCTTCGCGGCCGAGGTCTGCTTGGCGGCGGCCGCGTCCGCGGCTGCCTGGGCCGACGCGGAGCTGCTCGGGCTCGCGCCGCCACCGGACGCACCGGACGCACCGGAGGAGGAGGCGCTCGCGGTCGGGGAGATCGTCGCGGCCGCGTTCTGGCTGCTCGCGCTGCTGCTGTGCCCGCCGCACGCGGTCAGGCCCACCGCGCCACCGGCCACCACTGCGAGCGCCGCCAGGGTGCTGCGGCGGAAGACCTTCCGCTTCCGGCGGGCGGCCGCGGCAGGACCGTACGCGGCGGGACCGTCCTGCTCGGAGGTGGGGGTGTTTCCGGTGTCGGGCGGCGTCACGCGTCTCTCCCAAAAGTCGGGGTCGCCCGCAGGCCGAAGCGATCGGAGCGGGGCTTCTTCCACCACCCATGGAAACAGCCGAGCCGCCGCGTATGTCCTTTCCGCTGGAAATTGTGGGCTTTGACACGCCATCCGCCGTGATACCCGTCACGCGGCTTTCCGTAGCGCTCCGGCCACGCACCGCGCACCGCCCCGCGGCCCCCCGCCGCTTCCCACCGGCCGCCGCCAGTCACTACGATCGGCGCCTACGGTCAACTCGCCGCATCCGCTGGGGGATCAGATGGCCATGCCCCGCCCGTACGTCGCCGCGGCCGCCGCCGCCGTACTGGCGGCGCTTTACTTCGTCCCCTCCGCGCACGGCGCCACCGCCGCGGACACCGCACCGGCCGCGGCCACCGCACCCGCACCCGCCGCCGCCTCCGAGACGCAGGCCGCGCCGTTGTCGGGCCGGCTCGCCGAGACCGGCATGATCGACACCAAGCCCTACCTGATAGGCGGCGGCGTCTTCCTGCTGGCCGGTGCCGGCCTCGTCGTCAACGCCACCCGCCGCTCCCGCCAGGCGCTGGAAGCCGCCGACGCCGAGGACCCGGCCCCCGAGCCGTAGCCCCCTCTCGCGGAAGGGCCGCGGGATCAGGGGCACCCGGAGGCGGCCGGCGGATCAGGCCAGCGGCCCCGTCACGCTCTCCGCGGCCCGCACCAGCGAGCCGTCGCGTACGAAGGCGCACGCGGCCTCCAGGTCGGGCGCGAGGAACCGGTCCCGCCCGGGCCCGGGCACCCCGGCCGCGCGCAGCGCCGCGAGCACCGCGGCGGTCGCGGGCGCGGGCCGCGCCCGCGTACCGGTGGTCCGGATCTCCAGCGCCCGCGTGGCGGCGAACATCTCGACCGCTACCACCCGCGCCAGCGCGTCCACCGCGGTCCGCAGCTTCCGCGCCGCCGACCAGCCCATCGACACGTGGTCCTCCTGCATCGCCGAGGACGGGATCGAGTCGACCGACGCGGGCACCGCGAGCCGCTTCATCTCGCTGACCAGCGCCGCCTGCGTGTACTGGGCGATCATCAGCCCGGAGTCCACCCCCGGGTCGTCCGCGAGGAAGGGCGGCAGCCCGTGCGACCGGTTCCGGTCGAGCAGCCGGTCCGTACGGCGCTCCGCGATCGAGGCGAGGTCGGCCGCCGCGATCGCCAGGAAGTCCAGCACGTAGCCGACCGGAGCACCGTGGAAGTTGCCGTTCGACTCGACCGTGCCCGCCTCGGTCACCACCGGGTTGTCGATCGCCGCGGCGAGCTCGCGCTCGGCGACCAGCCGGGCGTGTGCCAGCGTGTCCCGTCCGGCCCCGGCGACCTGCGGCGCGCACCGCACGGAGTACGCGTCCTGCACCCGCGGCGCGTCGTCCTGGTGGTGCCCGGTCAGGCCGGAGCCGGCGAGCACCCTGAGCATGTTGTCCGCGCTGGCCGCCTGCCCGGGGTGCGGGCGGATCGCGTGCAGTTCGGGCGCGAGCACCCGGTCGGTGCCGAGCAGCGCCTCCAGCGTCAGCGCGGCGGTGACGTCGGCCGCGGTGAACAGCCCGGCCAGGTCCGCGCAGGCCATCACCAGCATGCCGAGCATGCCGTCGGTGCCGTTGATGAGGGCGAGGCCCTCCTTCTCCCGCAGTTCGACCGGCTCGATGCCGTGCTCGGCGAGCAGTTCGGCCGCCGGGCGCACCACGCCGTCCGGCCCCTCCGCCTCGCCCTCCCCCATCAGCACCTGCGCGCAGTGCGCGAGCGGCGCGAGGTCCCCGGAGCAGCCGAGCGAGCCGTACTCGTGGACGACCGGGGTGATCCCCGCGTTCAGCACCGCCGCCATCGTCTCCACGACCACCGGCCGCACCCCGGTACGGCCCGACGCCAGCGTCTTCAGCCGCAGGAACATCAGCGCCCGCACCACCTCGCGCTCCACCCGCGGCCCCATCCCCGCGGCGTGCGAGCGTACGAGGCTGCGCTGCAACTGCGCCCGCAGCTCCGGGCTGATGTGCCGCACCGCCAGCGCGCCGAACCCCGTCGACACCCCGTAGACCGGTTCCGGCTTCGCCGCCAGCGCCTCGACCGCCTCCCGGGCGCGCGCCACCCCCTGAAGCGCCTCCGCCCCGACCTCCACCCGGGCGTCTCCCCGCGCCACGGCCACCACGTCCTCGGCCGCGACCCCGTACGCCCCCACCACCACGTTCTGCATATTCATATTCACAAACCCTAAGCACTGAATCCCCCGCTGTCACCCGCCCCCATCGGCGCGCAGCCCGGTCGCGGCGGCAAGCTCGCGGACTCCGATGGCTGCCGGGTGGCGCCTGGCGAGGTCGGTGACGATGGCACGGATGCTGGGGCGGTCGCGAACCTCGGCAGGCGCTGCGCGGTGAGCGGCGAGGAGGGCGCCGGCGGTCTGCTCGGGCTTGTTCCACCGCCACCACGCACGGGCCATGTCCGTGTGGAGTCGGCCGCGGCGTTCGGCGGTGGCGAACTGGCCCGGCCTGAGGCCGCGACCGGCATGGACAGCGGCACCTGCGTCGCCCAGCGCCCACAGGACACCGACCTTGTAGAGGGTCACGGAGGCCGGGGTGACCGACAACGTCGGCGCGCCGTGCTGTTCCGGAAGGAGGGCGGCAGCGCGCTCGGCGTCCCGGATCATCTCAAGGGCGCGGTCCCGGTCGCCCGCTTCGGCCGCGGCGTAGGCGGTGGTGCAGAGCATCTGCGCGAACGCCCGGGCCTGGGCAGGAGTGGTCAGCCCGGTGGCCTCGACCTGGGCGGCGGCATGGAGGGTGACGCGCTGCGCGGTGGCAGCGCGCCCGGCATGCCGCAGGACGATGCTGAAGGCGCGGGCGGACTCGGCGCCGGCCAGGGGGTCCCCGGAGAGGCGCGCATAGGTGCTCGACCGGTCGGCGGTGATCCGGCTGGAGTCGTAGCGGCCGAGCTTGGACAGGGTCTCGGTGGCCAGGTCGTAGCAAGCGGCGAGCCGGGCGTAGTCGACGGCTTCGCCTTGGTCGGCGAGGGCTTCCGCCGTGGCCAGGAGATCGGGGAGCGCCTCGATCAGTGCGGCATGGGCACCGCGGTTGAACTGCGCCCGTGCCTGGCGGTACCGGACGGTCAGGCGGTCCGCGGTGGGAGCCGAGGCGGGCACGGGCAGCAGCGCGAGGGTCTCGTCGAGGTGGTCGAGCGCAAGAGCCGGCACGGCCAGGCCGGCGGTGAGGAGGGACCGGCGTTTCATCGGGTCCTCCTCGGAAAGGGCCGAGCGCTGGGCGCTGGCAACTGTAGTAGCCCGAGGCGGGGCAACGCCCAGCACCGCGGCAAGTACCCCCGCAGGGATGACGAGGGCGTCCGCGAACCGTTTGAGTACATCCAGGTCGGTGGCCGGCCGTTCGGCCGTCTCCAAGCGGCTGACGGCGGAGGCCGAGTAGCCGGTCGCCCTGCCGAGGTCCGCCTGGCGCCAGCCGCGCTGCTGACGAGCCCAGC
Organism: Actinacidiphila sp. bgisy145; assembly: GCF_057708125.1. Taxonomy (NCBI): domain Bacteria; kingdom Bacillati; phylum Actinomycetota; class Actinomycetes; order Kitasatosporales; family Streptomycetaceae; genus Actinacidiphila; species Actinacidiphila sp. bgisy145. The sequence goes on along the minus strand of NZ_JBYIRL010000003.1, from coordinate 111,165 downwards.
GGATCAGGCCGCCGAAGTCGCGGTCCGCGACGAGTTTCCGGGCTCGGGGGGAGTTCCAGTCCGGTACCTGAGCATGCATGGCTGCCCCTTTCGCGTCCCCCCGGGCATCACATCAGCCCGCTCACGGTAGCCGGGCGGTGACACTCGGTCGAGCCGGTGTGCGCAATACGCAAACGGCGTGCCCGCAGCGGGATTTCCGTCGACCGGCGCCCGGCCCCGCGGTGTCCTGACCAGGTACGGGCCGCCGGGTGCCACCCGACGGTGGTCATCACCCTTTCGTCTGGAGGAATCGTCATGGACGACCGCACGCAGCACGCCGCCACCCCTTCGTCCCCGCCGTCCGCACCGCTGCTCATCGAGATCGGTGATCTGGTGGCTCTGACCCAGGGTCAGGGCGGCGGACAGAGCGAGGACAAGCGCCGCGCCTACAACTGCGCCTGAGCGACCGCCGTGCGGTGGGGCGTCCCCAGCCTCTCCGGCGTCCCACCGCACGGCCGGCCGTTCCGGCCTGAAAGGGGTTGTTGTGATCTTCGGAGGTTTTACCGACGGTGCCGGAACCAGACCACCGGCCGGTGCCGTTCGCCTCGGCCGAGCCGGACAGATCTGGCAGGCCGGATCGCCCTCAGCCCGGTCCCTCATCATGCCGAGCGGCGCTACGGTGACGGTGCTGGGCTGGTGCGGTGCCACCGATGCCGAACTGCGCGCGCTGTCCGCCCGGCCGGTGGCCGACGATGTCGCCTTGCGGTGGTCCGGCGCCTACACGGTGGTCGAGCAGGCCGGGGACCGCACGGTGGTGTACACCGATCCGGCAGGGGCGGTGCCCGTCTATGCGACCCGGTACCGGCGAGGATGGGCCTGGTCGAGTTCGGCACGCACCCTGGCCGGTCTCACCGGCTCCCCGGTGGACCATGTACGTGTTGCGGTCGCGGTGTTCCTGCCGCACGTCCCGGCAGCGGTGGGACGCAGGTCGTTCTTCACCGGCGTCCAGCAGTTGCCGCCCGGTTCCCGCATCGAACTCGCCGGCGGACGTGAGCTGCGGTCCCGCACGGTGTGGCGGCCCGATCCCGTACCGGGTCCTGCCGACGGCCGGCTGCGCACCTCCCTGGAGGACGCCGTCCAGCTGCGCGCCACGGCCGACCCCTGTCTGACGTGTGACCTGTCCGGTGGCCTGGACTCCTCCAGCCTCGCCCTGCTCGCCGCGACCGCGCGCCCCGCCGGCGGAGCACTGAACGCGGTCACCGTGCATCCGGCCGACCGGTACGACGGCGCCGACCTGACGTACGCGCGCCTTGCTGCCGCCCACCACCCGCGCATTTCCCACCACCTTCTTCCCCTGGGCAGCGAGCACCTGCCGTACACCGACATCACCGCAGTCCCGGCCACGGACGAACCCGCCCCGTCCACCCTGACCCGGGCCCGCTTCGAAGGGCAGCTGCGCTGGATGCTCGACCGGTTCGGCAGCCGCACCCACCTGACCGGGGACGGCGGCGACAGCGTCCTGTTCCTGCCGCCCGCCCACCTCGCCGATCTGGTGCGCCACCGGCTCCACCGGCGAGCCGCCGGCGAAGTCGCGGGCTGGGCCCGGCTGCGCCACTCCGCTGTCCTTCCGCTGCTACGCGATGTTCGTACCCTCAACCGCACTTCCCGCACGCAAGCCCTGACCGATCTGGCCACCACCCTGGAGCAGGGCGCCTCACCAACCTCCGTCGGCAATGGCGACGTCCGATGGTTCCCGGCGCTGCCGCTGCCCGGCTGGGCCACAGCCGAGGCTGTCCGCCTGCTGTCCGGCACGGTTCGTGAAGCGGCCTCGGCCGACGATCCGCTGCCGGGCCTCGACACAGCAGTGCGTATCGGGGTGGACGAGGTCCGCGAGGTCGCCCGGAGCGCGACCGCCGACGCCCAGTTCGCCGCCGCGTACGGTATCGACCTGCACAACCCGTTCCTCGACCCGCGCGTCATCGACGCCGTCCTGCGTACCGAACTGCGCGCCCGCCCCCCGGTCCACGCCTACAAGCCGGTGCTCGCACTGGCGATGTCCGGCGTACTACCGACGGCTCTGGCCGCGCGGACGACCAAGGGCAGTTTCAACGCCGACCACTACACCGGGCTGCGCACCAACCTGCCAGACCTCCGCCGGCTCGCCGACGGCCGGCTCGCGGCCCTCGGACTTGTCGATCCCGACCTGCTGCGCGCCCACCTCACCCAGGCCGCCTCAGGTGTACCGATGTCCCTCGCCATGCTGGAGCAGGCCCTCACCGTCGAAGCATGGCTCCGCACCACCGACCGCACGCCTGCCGCTTGGACCAGCCCCGGCAGGGGAGGACCGCGCCATGGATGACCTGCCTGCGTTCGCCACCTGCTCCGAGCACGTCCGCTGCCTCGACATCGGCCACGCCCTGGTCCTGGTCGACTACCGCACCGGCGGCGTCCGGATGCTCCGTCCTCCGGCTTCGGCCCAGTGGGAAGCAACCTCGCGCACCGGCGTCCTCGACGCCATCGACCCTGCCCTCGTCCGCCCGCTCCTGGCTCTGGGCCTCCTCACGCCGACGCGCGAACCGGCCCCGTGGCCGCCCGCGCTGCGTGCCGTGCCCACCGAGGCCGGCTGGGGCAGCGCAGAACACCGCGCAGCCGCCGATCGGCCGCTCGGCGGCACACGTGCCAGGACCCTCACCGCCGCCGCGGCCGCACTCGCCGTCGCGTTCGCCGTCACCCGCTGCGGCCGCCGCGGCATGTGGCGCACGGTCACACTCCTGTCCGCCGTCTGCGCGCGGGCCGTCCGCCCCGCGACGTCCGAGCAGGCAGCGGGCGCCGTCAACGCGGTCCGGCGCGCCGGCTGGTATTCCCCCGGCCGCACCGCATGCCTGGAGGAATCCGTCGCCGCGGTCCTGCTGCTGAGCGCCCGACGCCTCGGTGTCCGTTGGTGCCACGGCGTCGCGTCCGATCCGATCCGACTCCACGCGTGGGTGCAGACTGTGGACGGCGCCGATGTCGCCGAGCCGTTTTCGACTCGCGCCTACACGCCCGTGCTGACCATCGGAGGCCGCCATCACCAGCCCCGCCGACCCGACTGACCCGATCATCTGGCTGCGCACCGACACCTGCGGGCTCGGTGCCTACCGCGCCGACCTCGTCGAGACGTACTGGCAGTGGGAACAGGACCCGGCCGTGCTGATCGGCTACGGGCGCCAGGGGCCCGAGTCGCTGGAGGCGCGCGCCGAGGGCATGGCGCACCAGCTGCGCGGCGAGAACATCCGCTTCACCGTCTACGACCTCACCGGAGAGCGACCCGTACCGGCCGGGGTCACCACCCTGCTGCCCGACCACAGTGTCCGCACCGCCGAGTTCGTCGTGATGCTGGCCCCGCAGCACCGGGGCCGGGGCCTGGGCACGGCGGCGACCCGGCTCACGCTCGACTACGCCTTCCACGTCACCAATCTGCGGATGGTCTGGCTGAAGGTTCTCGCCCCCCACACGGAAGCGATCCGCACGTATGTGAAGGCCGGCTTCCGACACGTCGGCCTGATGCGACAGGCCGGCTACTGGCGCGGCAAGATCTGCGACGAACTGGTCATGGACGCGGTCGCCACGGAGTTCACCGCCCCCTCTGCCCTCTGACCAGCGGCTCCTCGACGGGCCGCGGTGCGTGCAGCCCACGCCGTGCCGGCGGGCGACAGCCGGGCCGTGCGAGGATGGCGCGAGGTTCGCGATCGTTAACTGCACGGGAGGGACGGGCGGCATGGGCGAGCAGGAGAACACCGGCGGCGCGCGCAGGTTCGGGGACGTCGTCGAGGTGCGGCGGCATGGCGAGCACGTCGCCGAAGTGGTGCTGGACCGCCCGCAGGCGATGAACGCGGTCTCCACCGCGATGGCCGAGGCGATCGCGGCGGCGTGCGCGGCGCTGGCCGCCGACCCGGCCGTCAGCGTCGCCGTCCTGACCTCCTCCAGCGAGCGCGCCTTCTGTGCCGGCGCGGACCTGAAGGAGCGCAACGAACTGAGCGACGCCGAACTGCTGCGCCAGCGCCCGCGGGCGAGGGCGGCCTACGGCGGGGTGCTGGACCTGCCGATGCCCGCGATCGCCGCGGTGGGCGGCTTCGCACTGGGCGGCGGCTACGAACTCGCGCTGTCCTGCGACCTGATCGTGGCGGACGAGGCCGCGGTGGTCGGCCTGCCCGAGGTCTCGGTGGGGGTGATCCCCGGGGGCGGCGGCACCCAGCTGCTGCCGCGCCGGGTCGGGGCGGCCAAGGCGGCGGAACTGGTCTTCACCGCGCGGCGCGTCCCGGCGGCCGAGGCGCTGGCGCTGGGCATGGTCGACCAGGTCGTACCGGCCGGCCGGGCCCGTACCGCAGCGCTGGAGCTGGCGGCGCGGATCGCGGCCAACTCCCCGGTGGGGCTGCGCGCCGCCAAGCAGGCCCTGCGGGTCGGCCACGGCCTGGACCTGCGCGCGGGGATGGAGGTCGAGGACGCGGCCTGGCGCACCGTCGCCTTCTCCGCCGACCGGGCGGAGGGCGTCGCGGCGTTCAACGAGAAGCGGCGGCCGGCCTGGCCGGGGTGGTGAACCCGGCGAGAGCAGTGGCAGGTCCGTTCGGCCCAGTGCGGGGCCGGGTCGCCCGTCGAGCCGGGGCGAAGGTGCCTAGCCTGGGGTGATGGCGGAAGGTACGGCCGATGTGCGGCTGCGGGCGGTCGTGGAGTTGGCGCAGGCGCTGGCCACGGCGCAGACCCCGCTCGCCACGGTGCGGGCAGGTGCCCGGGGCGCCCGGCTGGCGATGCAGGGCGCCTTCGCCGCGGTCTCGTCCTGGGAGCGGGAGTCCGGCCGGCTGCGGGTGCTGGTCAACGACGGCGACCTGGCCCCGGGCGAGGAGCCGGAGCCGGCCGACGAGTCGTACTCGGTGCACGACTTCCCGGAGATCGCCGAGTTCCTGCACGGCACTTGGGCGGCCGGCGGCGAGCCGCACGCCTGGGTGGAGACCGAGGACGCGTCCGGCACCTCGCCCGGCGGCGGGAGCTGGGGCCGGGCCGCGGCGCTGCGCCGGCGCGGCCGCGGCAGCTGCGTGGTCGCGCCGATCGTGCTGCACGGGCGGGCCTGGGGCGAGTTGTACGTCGCGCGGCGGGTGGGCGAGGCGGGCTTCGACCGCAAGGACGCCGATTTCGCCACGGTGCTGGCCACGCTGCTCGCGTCGGGCATCGCGCAGACCGAGCGGCTGGCGGAGGTCCGGCTCCTGGCGTTCACCGACCCGTTGACGGGGCTGGGCAACCGCAGGGCGGTGGACGTGCGGCTGGACGAGGCGCTGGAGCTGCACCGGCGGCAGGGCGTGGTGGTCAGCCTGATGGTGTGCGACCTCAACGGGCTGAAGCGGGTCAACGACCGGCTCGGCCACGCGGTCGGGGACCGGCTGCTGGAACGGTTCGGCTCGCTGCTGTCGCTGTGCGGGGCGATGCTGCCCGGGAGCCTGGCGGCGCGGCTGGGCGGGGACGAGTTCTGCATCGTGGCGGTGGGGCAGAGCGCGGACGAAGTGGTGCGCGCCGCCGACGAGTTGTGCCGCCGTGCGGCCGAACTGGAGGTCGGCGACGGGGTGGCGTGCGGGGTGGCCTCCACCGAGGACCCGATCGGGCCGGTCCGGTCCGCGCGGCGGCTCTTCCGGCTGGCGGACGCGGCGCAGTACCGGGCGAAGGCGCTGCGCGCGGACCACCCGGTGGTGGCCGGCCGCGAGGGCCCGCAGGACCCGGTGGTGCGGCTCGCCGACACCCCGCCGCCGCATCCCGACGCCGACCGCCGCACGCTCCGCGGCCATCACCCCTGAGGTACCACGCCCCGCCCGGCCCAGGCCCGCGGTGGGCGGGGGCGGGGCAGCGGCGGAAGCCCGCCCCCGGTCAGGTGTCGCGGCGGGACAGCAGCCAGGGCTCGACCACGCCGAGCCCGCGGACCGGGCGGCGCCACATCGGCTGGAGCGCGAAGCGGTACTTCTCGGTGGTCGCGTCGTCCGCCTCGACGTCCGCCTCCGACAGGGGCGCCTCGCCCGCCGCGCCGAGCGCCTCCGCGAAGTCGCCGTCCACCAGGACCGCGTCCCGGGGCGCTATCGAGGTGAGGCGGGAGGCGAGGTTGACGGTGGTGCCGAACACGTCGCCCATGCGCGTGGTGACGGTGCCGAAGGCCATCCCCACCCGCAGCGCGGGCATCGTCTCGTCGCCGGTCATCGTCTCGATCAGCCGCATCCCGATCTCGGCCGCCGTACCGGGGTCGTCGGCGACGAAGAGCACCTCGTCGCCGAGCGTCTTGATCAGCCGCCCCCCGTACGCGGCGACCTGGTCGGCCGCGGTGGTCTCGAACGCCTCGACCAGCTCGCCGAGTTCCTCCTCCTCCAGCCGGCGGGTGAGCCGGGTGAAGCCGACCAGGTCGGCGAAGCCGACCGCGAGCCGGCGGTCGACCGCCTCTTCGTCGTCGGACTGCACCACCCGGCTGGTGGCGGCCGCGACCTGGCGGCGCCAGACGTAGATCAGGAACTCCTCCAGCTCGGGCAGGAGCAACTCGACCAGCGGGTAGGCCACCTCGGCGCGGGTCATACCGGGCTCGGGCGGCTCGGTCAGCCCTTCGAGGAAGGAGTCGGTCTGCCAGTCGGCGAGCCGCGCGGTGGTCTGCCCGGTCGACCGCGCCACCTGGATCGCCATCGACTCGCTGAGCAGCCCCGCCTCGACCAGGCCCGCCAGTCGGCGCAGCGCCAGCACGTCGGCCTCGGTGAGCGCCTTGGCCTGGCCGATGTCGGCGAAGCCCATGGCCCGCCAGAAGCGGGAGGCCAGGTCCATGGACACGCCCGCGGTGCGGGCCGCCTGGAAGGGGGTGTACTGGCGCGGCGCGCCGAGGATCAGCTGCTCCAGCCGGAGGGCGAGCGGGTGTTCGCCCGGGCCCTCGGGGTCGCCGCCGTCCCCGGGGTCGCCCGAACCGCCCGGGTCGCCCGGGTCATCCGGGTCGCCCGCCTCACCGGACACGTCCGGCTCACCCGAGGTCTCACCCGGCTCACCCGAAGACTCGTCCGAAGGCTCACCCACTGTCCCGCCCGAAGGCTCACCCGCGGTCCCGTCCGGGCCCTGGACGGCACCGGCAGGCGCCGGCTCCCCGCCGCCCTCACCCTCGGGCACGTGCCCGGGCCCGTCACCGGACGCGGCGCGCGCACCGCCCGCAGCGGCACGCGCACCGTCGGAGGCGGCATCGCCGCCGGGGGCGCTCGGCGGGGGGCTGTCGTTGTCCACGCTTACCGCCCGGCCCCTGAGAAGTCCCTGCGCACAGCCCTTCCGATCATCGAGACGACGCAGCCCCTCAACGATACGGCAGGTGTGCCCTGGCTCACTCTCCTTCGGTGGGGCGCAGATGGACGACGTCCCCGGCGTCGACCGGCTGCTCGCCCTGCGGCCCGGCGATCACCAGCCGCCCGTCGCCGTCGACCGCCACCGCCGTGCCGGACAGGTCCCGGCCGCCGGGCAGCTCGGCCCGCACCTGGCGGCCGAGCGTGGCGCAGCCGGCCGCGTAGGTCTGCTGGAGCCGGGACGCGGCCGGGTCGCCGTCCGCGGCGCGCCAGGCGTCGTACCAGTCGCCGAGCGAGCGCAGCACCGCCCGCAGCAGCGGGTCGCGGTCGGTGCCGGCGGCCCCGGCCAGCGCCAGCGAGGTGGCGGTGCGCACCGGCAGTTCCTCGGCGCGCAGCGAGACGTTGAGCCCGATGCCGAGGACGACGGCGCCGTCCCCGACCCGCTCGGCGAGGATGCCGCCGGCCTTGCGCTCCTCGCCGTCGACGGTCAGCAGCAGGTCGTTGGGCCATTTGAGGGCCGTGTCGACGCCGGCGGCGCGGGACAGCGCGGTGGCGGTGGCCACCCCGGCCAGCAGCGGCAGCCAGCCCCACCGGTGCACGGGGACGGGCCGGCGCACGCCGTCGGCGGTCGCGGCCGCCTCACCCGGTCGGAGCAGGACCGAGAAGAACAGTCCGGAGCGGGCCGGGGCGCTCCAGCGCCGGTCCAGCCGGCCGCGGCCGGTGGTCTGCTCCTCGGCGACCAGCACCGCGCCCTCCGGCGCGCCGGCGGCGGCCCGGGCGGACAGGTCGCTGTTGGTGGAGCCGGTGGCCTCCACCACATCGAGCGAGGTCCATACCGCTTCCGGTGTGACCACCGCCTTGCGCAGGGCCACGGCGTTGAGCGGCGGCCGTTCCAGGTCGGACCAGCGGCTGGACGTCATGCCCCCACCCTATGAGCCGCGCCCGCCGCCGGGTGCCGCGCCCGCCCGGCACGTACGGGATGTGGTGAACGCCGCACTGCTCGTTCGTCTCCGTCACCACTACGCTACGCAACAGCGTTACTCGCCAGTCACGTACGCGCGGACCGTACGCGTACGACCCGCCGAGAGCAGGAGAGCCGCCTCCATGGCCGAGCCGCAGTACGACATCCACACGACGGCGGGCAAGCTCGCCGACCTGCGCCACCGCATCGAGGAGGCGACGCACGCCGGCTCGGCGCGTGCCGTGGAGAAACAGCACGCCAAGGGCAAACTCACCGCCCGGGAGCGGATCGAACTGCTGCTGGACGAGGGGTCGTTCACCGAGCTGGACGAGCTGGCCCGGCACCGCTCCACCAACTTCGGCATGGCGGCGAACCGGCCGTACGGCGACGGCGTCGTGACCGGCTACGGCACCGTGGAGGGCCGCCCGGTGGCGGTCTTCTCGCAGGACTTCACCGTCTTCGGCGGGGCGCTGGGCGAGGTGTTCGGCGAGAAGATCGTCAAGGTGATGGACTTCGCGCTGAAGACCGGCTGCCCGGTGATCGGCATCAACGACTCCGGCGGGGCCCGCATCCAGGAGGGCGTCACCTCGCTGGGCATGTACGGCGAGATCTTCCGCCGCAACACCCACGCCTCGGGGGTGATCCCGCAGATCAGCGTGATCGTCGGCCCCTGCGCGGGCGGCGCGGTCTACTCTCCCGCGATCACCGACTTCGTGGTGATGGTCGACCAGACCTCGCACATGTTCATCACCGGGCCCGACGTCATCAAGACGGTCACCGGCGAGGACGTCGGCATGGAGGAGCTGGGCGGCGCGCGCACCCACAACACCACCTCGGGCAACGCCCACCACCTGTCGGGCGACGAGAAGGACGCCTTCGAGTACGTCAAGGCGCTGCTGTCCTACCTGCCGGGCAACAACCTGGAGGAGCCGCCCGCCTTCCCGGCGACCGCGGACCTGGCCGCCACCGACGAGGACCGCGAGCTGGACACGCTGATCCCCGACTCGGCCAACCAGCCGTACGACATCCACCAGGTCATCGAACACGTGCTGGACGACGGCGAGTTCCTGGAGACCCAGGCGCTGTTCGCGCCGAACATCGTCACCGGGCTCGGCCGGATCGAGGGCCGGCCGGTGGGCGTGGTCGCCAACCAGCCGCTCCAGTTCGCCGGCTGCCTGGACATCAACGCCTCGGAGAAGGCGGCGCGGTTCGTGCGCACCTGCGACAGCTTCAACATCCCGGTGGTCACCTTCGTCGACGTCCCCGGCTTCCTGCCCGGCACCAGCCAGGAGTGGGACGGCATCATCCGCCGCGGCGCCAAGCTGATCTACGCCTACGCCGAGGCGACGGTCCCGCTGATCACGATCATCACGCGCAAGGCGTACGGCGGCGCGTACGACGTGATGGGCTCCAAGCACCTGGGCGCGGACCTCAACCTCGCCTGGCCGACCGCCCAGATCGCGGTGATGGGGGCGCAGGGCGCGGTGAACGTGCTGCACCGCCGCACGCTGGCCGAGGCGGCCACCCCGGAGGAGGCCGACGCGCTGCGGCAGCAGCTGATCACCGACTACGAGGACACGCTGCTGAATCCTTACGTCGCGGCCGAGCGCGGCTATGTGGACGCGGTCATCGAGCCGTCCAGGACCCGTGCCCACCTGGTCAAGGCGCTGCGCACGCTGCGCAACAAGCGGGAGAGCCTGCCGCCGAAGAAGCACGGCAACATCCCGCTGTGACGCCCCCGCGTCCGTCGGCTCGTCCGCTCGTCCGCTCGTCCGCTCGTGCGTGGTTCCCGCGCTTTGCGCCCCGCGCTTCCGTGCTTCCGTGCTTCCGTCGACAGGAGGACCGCAGAGATGATGATCAAGGTGGAGCGGGGCCGGCCGACCCCGGAGGAACTGGCGGCGGTCGTCGCGCTGGTCCAGGCGCGGGCCGCGGCGGCCGACCTGGGCGGCGGGCCGGAGCCGGCCGTGCGCAGCTCGTGGTCCGACCCGGCGCGTACGGTGCCGGGCGTCGCGCCCCGCCCCGGGCCGGCGGCGTGGCGCACCTCGGTGTGGCCGGCCTGACCACCGGTCCCGACCGGGCGGCAGTGAGTACCCGTACTCAGGCGCGGGGCGGCGCCGCGGTCCACCCTTGACGGCATGCTCTGGTCCGACGATCAACCGCGCCAGCGCGACGAGGAGTTGCGCCGGGCCCAGCTGATGGTGCGCCGGGCCATGCTGGTGCTCGCGGTGGCGGCGGTCGTCGGGATGGCGGTGGCGGCCTGGCACGCGTGACGGGCCGTGCAGGCGTTGCGCGGCCGGAACGGGACCGCGGGGCCGGGGCAGCGGCGGGCCTCTCCTACGATGGCCCGGTGACCTCGACACCGCGCCGCGCCCTCGTCCTCGCGTCCGCCTCGCCCGCCCGCCTCGGGCTGCTGCGCCAGGCGGGGCTCGACCCGCGGGTGGTGGTCTCCGGCGTCGACGAGGAGGCGATCACCGCGCCCTCCCCCGCCGAGCTGGCCCGCGTGCTGGCCGAGGCGAAGGCCACCGCGGTCGCGGAGGGCGGGCTGCTGGACGGCGGTGAACTCGTGGTCGGCTGCGACTCGGTGCTGGAACTCGACGGCGGCGCGCTGGGCAAGCCGCGGGACGCCGCCGAGGCGACCGACCGCTGGCGCGCGATGCGCGGGCGCAGCGGGGTGCTCAGGACCGGGCACTGCGTCATCGACACGGCCGACGGCCGCCGGGTCTCCCGGACCGCCTCCACCACGGTGCACTTCGGCACCCCCGACGACGACGAGGTCGCGGCCTACGTCGCCAGCGGCGAACCCCTCCACGTCGCCGGTGCCTTCACCCTCGACGGCCGTTCGGCGCCCTTCGTCACCGGCATCGAGGGCGACCCCGGCAACGTCATCGGCCTGTCCCTCCCCCTGCTGCGCACCCTCCTGGCCGAACTGGGCACCCGCCTCACGGACCTGTGGGCGTAGCCGCCTAGGGCCTGCCGTTTGGATCTCCGTGGGAGAAGGAGCGGGGTCCGGTGCGTGCAACTGCAAGGCGGAGGAGGGAGTCGACGCGGAGCGTCGGTGACCGACGAGAACGCAGCAGATGTGCGTGCCGGGCGACGCGACGCCGCGGAGATCCAAACGACAGGCCCTAAGTGGCCGGGGCGGCCTCGGCCACTCCGGCGGACTCGTCGCCCTCGTCGGGCGCGTACATCAGCAACGTCCCGACCAGCAGGGCGAGTACCACCATCATCGCCACGAAGGCGTACCAGCCGACCAGGCCCACCACGACCGCGCCGACCACGCCGTGGACGACCGCGCAGACGATGAGGACGATCCGCCCCACCCGCCCGGCCATCTCGTCGCGCAGCGCGATCCGCGCCACCAGTACCGCGCAGCACAGCAGGAAGAGCGCGAAGACGCCGCCGGCCGCCCACGCGCCGACGGTCATGGCGTGCGTCGGCAGCCCGCCGAGCGACATCTGCTGGCGGCGAACCGCCAGCCCGAGTATCCAGTTGACGGCCGCGATGGTCAGCGCGTCGAGCACGAGCACCACCGCGGTCGCCACGGCTATCCCTCTGCGCATTCCGTCCCCCTTGTCATGCCTGCCCGCCTTCGGGCCGGTTGGCCCCCGCGGCGCGCACCTGCGCCGCGGCCCGACCCGCCGGGATTTCCACGGGAGTTACCCCAGGTACCCAGGGCTCGCAGGCTACTCACGGGTATGCGCGGCGGCAAGGGTCCTGACCCAACCACCCGCCAGGGAACGCGCGGCAGCAAATTTTCCGTCCGCTGTTCGTAGGAATCCCACAAAGGATCGGCGCGTCGCAGGTCGGCCGACATGCGAGACGCGATCCACACCCGGGAGTGCGGGACATTGCGCCAATCCGCGCCGTACCTTGGAATGAGCAGGCTTTCACGGGGTTCTCCAGGCCCCTGGATCACCCTGCGTGTGGGCAACCTCACGTCCAGGGGCGCCTCGGTTTCAAGTGTGGCCATTGCCTAAACTCTGCTTGTTCCAAGGAGGGAGCCATCGTGCGCAAGGTGCTCATCGCCAACCGCGGTGAAATCGCTGTCCGTGTCGCTCGTGCGTGCCGGGACGCCGGCATCGGCAGTGTCGCGGTGTACGCGGAGCCGGACCGGGACGCCGTCCATGTCCGGGTTGCCGACGAGGCGTACGCGTTGGGTGGTGACACCCCGGCGACCAGCTATCTCGACATCGGGAAGGTGCTGGCCGCCGCAGCCGAGTCCGGGGCGGACGCGGTCCACCCCGGTTACGGGTTCCTGTCGGAGAACGCCGAGTTCGCGCAGGCCGTGCTGGACGCCGGACTGACCTGGATCGGCCCGCCGCCGCAGGCGATCCGCGACCTGGGCGACAAGGTGGCGGCCCGTCACATCGCCCAGCGCGCGGGCGCGCCGCTGGTGGCCGGCACCCCCGACCCGGTCTCCGGCGCGGAGGAGGTCGTGGCGTTCGCGAAGGAGCACGGCCTGCCCATCGCGATCAAGGCCGCCTTCGGTGGCGGCGGCCGCGGCCTGAAGGTCGCCCGCACCCTCGAAGAGGTCCCCGAGCTGTACGACTCCGCGGTGCGCGAGGCGGTGGCCGCGTTCGGCCGCGGCGAGTGCTTCGTGGAGCGCTACCTGGACCGCCCCCGGCACGTCGAGACCCAGTGCCTGGCCGACACCCACGGCAATGTCGTGGTGGTCTCCACCCGCGACTGCTCCCTCCAGCGCCGCCACCAGAAGCTGGTGGAGGAGGCCCCGGCGCCCTGGCTGTCGAAGGAGCAGAACGCGCAGCTGTACAGCGCGTCGAAGGCGATCCTGCGCGAGGCCGGCTACGTGGGCGCGGGCACCTGCGAGTTCCTGGTCGGCCAGGACGGCACGATCTCCTTCCTGGAGGTCAACACCCGGCTCCAGGTGGAGCACCCGGTCACCGAGGAGGTCTCCGGGATCGACCTGGTCCGGGAGATGTTCCGGATCGCCGACGGCGAGGCGCTCGGCTACGACGACCCGCCGTCGCGGGGCCACTCGTTCGAGTTCCGGATCAACGGCGAGGACCCGGGGCGCAACTTCCTCCCGGCGCCGGGCACGGTGACGCTGTTCACGCCGCCGTCGGGCCCCGGAGTGCGGCTGGACGCGGGCGTGGAGTCCGGCAGTGTGATCGGCCCGGCGTGGGACTCGCTGCTGGCGAAGCTGGTGGTGACCGGGGCGACGCGCGAGCAGGCGTTGCAGCGCGCGTCCCGTGCGCTGGGCGAGTTCACGGTGGAGGGGATGGCGACCGCGATCCCGTTCCACCGCGCGGTGGTGGTCGACCCGGCGTTCGCCCCGGTGGACGGGAACCCGTTCACGGTGCACACCCGCTGGATCGAGACGGAGTTCGTCAACACCATCCCGCCGTTCGCCGGGCAGGCGGCCGACGAGGAGGAGGGCGGCGGCCGGGAGACCGTCGTCGTCGAGGTCGGCGGCAAGCGCCTGGAGGTCTCGCTGCCCGCGCACCTGGGCATGACGCTGGCCCGTACGGGGCTGGCCGCCGGTGCCAAGCCGAAGCGGCGGGCCGCGACGAAGGCGACCGCGGCGGCGTCCGGTGACACGCTGGCCTCGCCGATGCAGGGCACCATCGTGAAGGTGGCCGCCGAGGAGGGCCAGAAGGTCGCCGAGGGCGACCTGATCGTGGTCCTGGAGGCGATGAAGATGGAGCAGCCGCTCAACGCGCACCGCTCCGGCACCGTCGTGGGCCTGAAGGCGGAGGTCGGCGCGTCGATCTCCTCCGGCGCGCTCATCTGCGAGATCAAGGACTGAGGTCCGCGCGGGGCGCCCGGCGTACGGGGCGCGGCAGCGGGCGGCGGGCGACCTTCGGGTCGGCCGCCGCCCGCTTCTCGGCTCCGCGGCCGCTCAGCGCAGCCGGGGCTTCGGGGGCGCCTTGAGCAGCAGCACCATCACCAGGGCGGCCGCCACGAAGACCGCCGCGAGGGTGAACGCGGCCGTGGCGCCGCTGATGAACGCGTCGCCGTGCGTGTGCCGGGAGACCGTGCCGAAGACGGTGACCAGGACCGACAGCCCGAGGCTGCCGCCGACCTGCTGCATCGTCTGGAGCAGGCCCGAGGCGGAGCCGGCCTCCTTCGGCTGGACGCCGGAGAGGATGAAGGTGTTCAGCGGCATCATCGTCCAGCCCACCCCGAACCCGATCAGCATCAGCGGGCCGAGCAGCCCGGCCGCGTAGCCGTCGGAGCTGCTGAGCTGGGTGATCCAGACCGTGCCCGCCAGGTTGAGCGGCAGCCCGAGGGCCACCACCGTCTTCGCGCCGAACCTGCCGATCATGCGTGGCGCGAGCCGCGCGGCGACGAACAGCAGCCCGGCCAGCGGCAGGAACGCGAAGCCGGTCCGCAACGGGCTGAAGTGCAGGTAGGTCTGGAGGTACTGGGTGGTGAAGTAGAAGACGCCGAACATCCCGGCCGGCACCAGCAGCATCACGCCGTAGGCGATGGCGCGGTTGCGGTCGGCGAACAGCCGCAGCACCACCAACGGCCGCTCCACCCGCGTCTCGTTGACCAGGAACGCGCCGAGCAGCGCGACGGCGGCCACGAACGAGGTGATCGCGCGTCCGTCGCTCCAGCGGCTCTCGCCCACCCGGATGAAGCCGTAGACCAGGGTGGCCATGCCGAGGGTGCCGGTCAGGGCGCCCGCGACGTCGAAGCGGCCGCCGCGGTGGCGCTCGGTCTCCGTGACGAAGCGCGGGGCCAGCAGCAGGATCGCGGCGCCCACCGGCACGTTGACGAAGAACACCCAGCGCCAGGTGCCCAGGTCGGTGAGGATGCCGCCGGCGGTCAGCCCGATCGCCGAGCCCGCGCCGGAGACCGCGGAGAACACGCTCAGCGCCCGGTTGCGCTCGGTGCCCTCGGCGAAGGAGGTCGCGATCAGGGCGAGGGTGCTGGGTGCGGCGAGCGCGGCGGCCGCGCCCTGGAGGCCGCGGGCGACCAGCAGGGTGGTGGCGTCGTTGGCCAGCCCGCCGGCGATCGAGGCGACGGTGAAGGCGCCGACGCCCCAGACCATCGCCGTCCGGCGTCCGACCAGGTCGCCTATTCGGCTGCCGAGCAGCAGCAGGCCGCCGAAGGCGAGGGTGTAGACGTTGAGCACCCAGGACATGCCGGTCGCCGAGAAGCCCAGGTGGGAGCCGATACCGGGGAGTGCGACGTTCACCACGGTCGCGTCGAGCAGGATCATCAGCTGGGTGCCGACGATGGCACCCAGCACGAGGTACGGATGGGCACGGCCGCGGGCTGAACGGTCCGCGCCCGGGAGACGGGTCGCACTGGTCGCAGGGGCCGCCGGGGTGGCAGGGTCCGCAGGGACGGCAGAGGCCGAAGGGGTCGAGCTTCTCGGGCGGGGTGAGCCGTCGGAGTCACGCGTCGTGGGCGTGGGCATGGCGAGGAAGCCTCCAGCAGTGGAAGTAAACGGAGGTCGTCTCCGAAACTATACGGAGACTTCCTCCGGAACCACCACCGGAACTACCATCTATTTCGGCGGGATGTTCCGGGACGGAGGCGTGACCAGGATGCGGGCAGACGCACAGCGCAACTACGACCGTTTGCTCGAAGAGGCGCGGCAGGCGTTCATCGTGCACGGCACCGACGTCGCACTGGAGGACATCGCCCGGCACGCGGGCGTCGGCATCGGCACCCTCTACCGCCACTTCCCCAACCGCTACAGCCTGATGAACGGCGTCTTCCACCGCGAGATCGACGCGCTGTCCGAGCGGGCGGCCGAACTCGCGACCGCGGCCGACCCGACCGAGGCCCTCACCACGTGGCTGTACGCGATCGCGACGCATTCCACCCTCTACCGCGGCATGGCCGCCGCCATCGGCGAGGCGTCGGACACGCAGATGCCCGCCTGCAAGGTGCGGATGCGCGAGGCGGGTTTGGTCCTGCTGACCCGCGCCCAGCAGGAGGGCGACGTCCGGGCGGACATCCAGATCGGCGACCTGCTGAAACTCACCTACGCGGTGGTGCAGGCGGCCGAGAAGGACCCCTCGGAGCACGGGGTGTTCAAGCGGCTCATGACGCTGATGATGGAGGGCATCCGGGTCCGGCAGCCGGCACCGGAACTCCAGCGGTGAGCGCCCACCGGGCGGCGGCTCCCCGGGGGCGCTTCCCCGGGGAGCCGGCCGCTCGCGTTCAGCGGCGGCGGACGTCCGCCAGGCGGGCCGCCGAGCCCTCGCCCGCCGAGCCCAACGGCGGGGCGCCGCGCAGCGGGTGGTGCCGTCGAGGCCCGGGCAGCCCCCGTCCGGAGGCGAGCGTCTCGGCGGTGGCGGCCGAGGCGGCCGCCGCGCCCGCACCCGGCACCGGTGCCACGGTCACCTGCACACCGCGGTCGGCCAGCGCCTGGAGTTCGGTACCCGCCCGCTCGTCGTCCGGCTCGGAGTCGTCGGTGACGAGATGGGTGATCTGGTCGGTCGGCACGGTCTGGAACATCGTGTCCGTACCGAGCTTCGTGTGGTCGGCGAGCACCACCACCTCCGCCGCGGCCTGCACCAGCGCCCGGTCCACGCTCGCGGAGAGCATGTTGGACGTCGACAGCCCGCGTTCGGCGGTCAGCCCCGCGCCGGACAGAAACGCCCGGGACACCCGCAGCCCTTGCAGCGACTGCTCGGCGCCGCTGCCGACCAGCCCGTAGTTCGAGCCGCGCAGGGTGCCCCCGGTCATCACCACCTCGACACGGTTGGCGTGCGCCAGCGCCTGGGCCACCAGCAGGGAGTTGGTCACCACGGTCAGCCCGGGCACCCGGGCCAGCCGTCTGGCCAGTTCCTGCGTGGTGGTGCCCGCACCGACCACGATCGCCTCGCCCTCCCCGACGAGGCCGGCCGCGAGATCGGCGATGGCCGTCTTCTCCGCGGTCGCTAGATGGGATTTCTGCGGGAAGCCGGACTCCCTGCTGAAGCCACCCGGCAACACCGCACCGCCATGCCGGCGGTCCAAGAGTCCTTCCGCCTCCAGCGCCCGCACGTCCCTGCGCACGGTCACTTCGGACGTCTGGACGACCCGGGCGAGCTCCCGGAGCGACACCGCTCCGTTGGCCCGCACCATTTCCAGAATCAACTGACGACGTTCTGCAGCGAACACAGAACCGACAGTAATGCCAACGACCGGACGGTTTCAGCGTTTTGCGCCCGTTGATGGAAGTCGTTCACAAAACAGACCGCCAAGTGCTATACCTCGACCGCACGTTCCCTTCCCACCCTAGGCGCGCCCGAGGTCCTTCAGGCGCACCGCTCCGGGCGCGAAGCTGCTGGAGTCGATGGCGACGTCCATGTTCCCCAGGTCGATGGACTGCACCTGCCACAGCCGCCCCGCGAACTCGACGGTACCGCCGACCGGCACGTCGCGGAACGTGCCTCCGCCCTCCTTGCCCATCACCGTGCTGATGTCGCACCGCGGCGGGTCCGCGGCGATGTCGGTCACCACGATGGACTTGTCGACGCCGCTGTCGTCCCGCGAGTTGACCGGCACGTGCCAGAGCAACGACAGCACACCCGCGCGGGTGGTGGGCCAGTCGGACATCTTCCCTCCCGTCTCGGCCGGAGCGTGCAGCCCCGGGCCGGTCAGAACGACGCGGTAGGTGCAGATCTCCGCGACGGTGTACACATGCCCGGCGAGGGTGACGTGCTGTGCGACCTTCACCGTGTGCCGGATGGAACCGGTTGCCAGCTCCGCGGTGCGGCTGGTGCCGTCCGCGTGCGCCGCGTCGTAGGCCACTTCCGTGCCGCCGGGCAGGGCGGCCCTGGCGTGGAGCAGGACGTGCAGCCCCTGCGCCGCTTTCCGCCCCGCGCACTCCGGCCCCGGGTCCATGGACGCGGAGACGGAAGGGCTCGGTGGATGCCCGGCTGTCGTACCCGAGTTGCCGCACGCGGCCGCAGCCAGGAGGCAGATACCGGCCCCCACCGCCCGGGCCCGCTTCCTCGACACGTCCATCAGCCCACCGACAGCCGCTGCGGAGCGGTGAAGTAGTCGTGGTACTGCTGCGGCGTGACGGTGATGTCGCGGTCCGGCCCCCAGGGGTTGCCCAGGATCATGTTGCCGTCGCCGTCGAAGCCCTTCACATAGAAGACGTGCCGCGTCACGTACTTGTCGTTCCAGTGGGGATCGAGGCCCTTCGACTTCAGGTCGGCGTCGGACGGCGTGGCGACGATCACCGGATGGCTCGACTGGTACGCCTTCTTGACCCCGTCGAAGCCGCCATCGATCGACTTCGACTTGTCGCCGGTGACATAGGGCGGCGCCTTGTCGGTCTCGTCCCACTCGGTGGCGCCGTAGTCGCCCTGCTCCGTGCGGTCGTAGAGCGGGTCGTCCTCGTGGCCGTCCGGGGCGCCGCCCTTGTCGCCCGCGTACATCAGGGCGAACGCCTTCTCGTAGTAGGCCGGCCAGCTCTCTCCGGTGCCGTAGGCGGACACGGGGACGTCGTTGCCGTCCATCGGGATGTCCGGTGTGACCGTCACCCAGTGCATCTTGCCGCTCTTGTCCCAGATCCGCACGTTCACCGTGCCGTTGGGATTCCGCTTGATGCCGTCGGCGATGAACTTCGGGTCGGCCTGGGCGGTCGCCTCCAGCGACGCCATGTACCAGCAGTCGGCGATCTGGCCCTGTGACACCCCGGAGGCATCGACGGTCCCGGGGTTCTTGAACAGCGGGTCCGTCGGCATGCCGTAGTGCATGTCCGGTACGCCCTCGCCCCGCTGGGAGTTCTGGCCCTCCAGCCAGGCATCCGTCGTGTCGAATCCCGGCTGCACCGGGAAGGCCGCCTCGATCTTGGGCCAGTGCGTGGGCCCCGCCTTGGCCAGCAGCGAACTGGTGAGGTCGCGGTACTCGCCGGCGGGCAGGCCGTTGTCGTGGTCGAAAGGCCAGATGCCGCTGCTGCCGGTGTGGGCGGCGACGGTGTTGAAGTGGGCGAGGTCGCCGGCCGGGACCTTGTCCAGGAAGGCGTCGAGTTCCGCCGGGGTGAGCCCGTCCAGGTCGCCCTTGATCCGCTCCAGGTCCGAGCGGCCGGCGGTGTCCCCGGCGTCCTTGCCGTTGAGCTTCGCGAGGTCGCTCATCGCGGCGTTGATCTTCTTCTGGTCCGGCGCCGTCTCGTCGTCGAAGTAGAGCGAGGGGTCGATGTGGTAGCCGCCGTCGACGAGGGCCTTCACTCCGGTGAGCTGGGCGTTGCGGCGCTTCATCGACGCCTGGGTGCCGTCGAGCTCGCGGACCAGAGTGCCGGGCAGGCAGCGGTAGTTGCCGAAGAAGATCCCTCCCATCAGGTCGCCGACGAGCGGCTGGAGCAGGGAACTGGTGGTGACCGGTGTGCTGCCGTCGAGCAGTTCGTCGGCACGCGTGAGCAGGGCGGCGGTCCTGCGGTGCAGCCCACCCGCGCCCTCGCTCGCCTTCTGCAGGTCCCCGGCCAGCGTGGCGATCTTGTCGGTGTCGAAGCCGGCGAACTCCATCAGTGCGCCCCCTTCGCGGCCTCGTCCTCCAACGTCTGGGCCGCGTTCTCCCAGCGCTTGGCGTCGGCGACGAGGTCGGACGCCATCTGGTGGAGTGTGGACTTGCGCGAGCCGAGCATCGCGGTCGTCGTCTCGGCGTACGGGCCTTTCCAGATCCCGGAGTTGGCCTGGGCGACCGCACTGTCCAGATACGGCCCCAGAGAGCCCGCGATCGTGCGGGCGTCGCGCGCGCAGTCGCGTAAGTCGTTCGCTCGCTGCTTCTTCTGAGCGGGCGTCTCGCCCGGTTCGTCCGGCGCTCGTCCCATGTGGCACCCCCCGATGGACACAAAGTGGTGCCACCGTAGGGGGCGGGGGACGCGGATGGAGGGCGGACAGACCGGGCGTTACGGAACCGCAACGACCGTGACCGTCCGGTGACAACCAGTGATCACCGGCCGGGGGCGGGGCGTCAGTTGGCGTGGTTGACCTTGCGGGTGTGGAGTTGGCGGGCGACTTCGGCGATCGAGCCGGACAGCGAGGGGTAGACGGTGAAGGCGTTCGCGATCTGCTCGACGGTCAGGCTGTTGTCGACCGCGATCGAGATGGGGTGGATCAGCTCGCTGGCCTTGGGCGCGACCACCACGCCGCCGACCACGATCCCGGTCCCGGGGCGGCAGAAGATCTTGACGAAGCCGTCGCGGACGCCCTGCATCTTCGCCCGCGGGTTGCGCAGCAGCGGCAGCTTGACGACGTTCGCCTCGATCCGCTTGGCGTCGATGTCCGCCTGGGAGTAGCCGACGGTGGCGATCTCCGGGTCGGTGAAGACGTTGGAGGAGACGGTCTTGAGGTTGAGCGGGGCCACCGCGTCGCCGAGAAAGTGGTACATCGCGATCCGGCCCTGCATCGCGGCGACCGACGCGAGCGCGAAGACACCGGTGACGTCGCCGGCCGCGTAGACGCCGGGGGCGCTGGTGCGGGAGACCTTGTCCGTCTTGATGTGGCCGGCGTCGGTGAGCTTGACGCCCGCCTCCTCCAGGCCCATCCCGCCGGTGTTGGGGATCGCGCCGACCGCCATCAGGCAGTGCGTGCCCTCGATCACCCGGCCGTCGGCGAGCGCGACCTCGACCCGGTCGCCGACCCGCTTCACCGACTGCGCCCGGGAGCGCGCCATCACGTTCATGCCGCGGCGGCGGAAGACGTCCTCCAGGACTGCCGCCGCGTCCGGGTCCTCGCCCGGCAGCACCCGGTCCCGGGAGGAGACGAGGGTGACGCGCGCGCCGAGCGCCTGGTACGCGCCGGCGAACTCCGCGCCGGTGACGCCGGAGCCGACCACGACCAGCTCCTCCGGCAGCTCGTCGAGGTTGTAGACCTGCGTCCAGTTCAGGATGCGCTCGCCGTCGGGCAGCGCGTCCGGCAGCTCGCGCGGGCGCGCGCCGGTCGCGATCAGCACCGCCTCCGCGGTCAGCCGCTCGGTGCTGCCGTCGGCCGCCTCGACCACGACGCACCGGGTGCCCCCGGCGGTCTGGCACCCCTCCAGCCGGCCCCGGCCGCGCATCACCCGGGCGCCGGCCCGGGTCACGGCCGCGGTGATGTCATGCGACTGGGCGAGCGCGAGCCGCTTCACCCGGCGGTTGACCTTGCCGAGGTCCACCCCGACCACCCTGCCGGAACGTTCCAGCGGCGGCGCGTCGTCGCCGACGATGATGCCCAGCTCCTCGTAGGAGGAGTCGAAGGTCGTCATCACCTCGGCCGTGGCGATGAGCGTCTTGGACGGCACGCAGTCGGTCAGCACCGACGCACCGCCCAGCCCGTCGGTATCCACGACGGTCACCTCCGCGCCGAGCTGCGCCGCAACGAGCGCGGCCTCGTAGCCGCCGGGTCCGCCACCGATGATCACGATCCGAGTCACGTACCCCATTGTCCCGCACGTGCCAAGCGACCGCCGCCAGGGTCCCGCCCGTACGGCGGAAGGGCGCGCGGAAGCGATCGCGGAAAGAGCGCGCACCCCGCCCCTGACCTGCCGCCGACCCGCCTTCCGCTCCTTACGCCGGGTGAACCCCGCTCCCGTACTCTCGTGTCCATGTCGCTCTACGCCGCCTACGCCGGCAACCTCGACGCGCGGCTGATGACGCGCCGCGCCCCGCACTCCCCGCTGCGCGGCACCGGCTGGCTCGACGGGTGGCGGCTGACGTTCGGCGGCGAGCAGATGGGCTGGGAGGGCGCGCTGGCCACGCTCGTGGAGGCACCCGAGGAACAGGTCTTCGTCGGGCTCTACGACATCGCCGAGGTGGACGAGGAGTCGATGGACCGCTGGGAGGGCGTGCCCCTGGGCATCTACCGGCGCACGACCCTGCGGGTCCACACCCTCGACGGCGACGTGGCGGCCTGGCTGTACGTCCTCAACGACTACGAGGGCGGCCTGCCCTCCGCCCGCTACCTCGGCGAGATCGCCGACGCCGCCGAGTCCGCCGGGGCGCCCCACGACTACGTGATGGAGCTGCGCAAGCGGCCCTGCTGAGGCGGCGCAAGCGGCCCCGCTGAGGCGGCCCGCACGGCCCCGCCCACCCGGGTGGACGAGCGCCGACCCCCTCGTAGATGGTCGGAAGATCCGATTTCCCACCACCAGGTCTTCGCGGCGTCTACGCGCGTAGGGAAACACGGGTTACTCTCATCCGCGTGAACGCTTCCCCAGAACCCGATCCCTACGCCGCGGCCGAGGCCGCCGCCGCCCGCCTCCGCGAGCTGACCGGCGCCGACACACACGACGTGGCCCTCGTCATGGGCTCGGGCTGGGTGCCCGCCGCCGACGCACTCGGCGCCCCCGACCACGAGGTACCGGTCACCGATCTGCCCGGCTTCCCCGAGCCCGCCGTCGCCGGGCACTCCGGACAGGTCCGCTCGGTACGGATCGGCGCGGTGCGCGCCCTCGTCTACCTCGGCCGCACCCACCTCTACGAAGGGCGCGGCGTCGACACCGTCGTCCACGGCGTCCGCACCGCCGTCGCCGCCGGCTGCAAGACCATCGTCCTCACCAACGGCTGCGGGGGGCTGCGCCCCGGCTTCCTCCCCGGGCAGCCCGTCCTCATCAGCGACCACATCAACCTCACCGCCACCTCGCCCCTGCGCGGGCCGCGCTTCGTCGACCTCACCGACCTCTACTCGCCGCGGCTGCGGACGCTGTGCCGCGAGGTCGACCCCACCCTGGAGGAAGGCGTCTACGTCCAACTGCCCGGGCCGCACTACGAGACGCCCGCCGAGATCGGGATGGTGCGGGCGATAGGCGGGGACCTCGTCGGGATGTCCACCGCCCTCGAGGCGATCGCTGCGCGCGAGGCGGGGGCCGAGGTGCTCGGGATCTCCCTCGTCACCAACCTCGCGGCCGGGATGACCGGGGCGCCCCTCAACCACGAGGAGGTCCTCGAGGCGGGGAGGGTTTCCGCGACGCGCATGGGGGCGCTCCTCTGCGAGGTGCTGGGCCGCCTCTGAACGGTGCCCATCCCGCCCGCCCGCCCCTTTGCCCTCAAACGCCGGGCGGGCTGAATTGGCTCGCCCAGACCCGCATGTCTGCCCTCAAACGCCGGGCAGGCTGATCATCGGTACCCGCCACAAACAAGCCCGCCCGGCGTTTGAGGGCAGGCAGACGGCACAACCCGCGCAAACACCGAGCCCGCCCGGCGATTGAGGGCAGGCAGACAGCACAACCCGCACAAACCCCGAGCCCGCCCGGCGATTGAGGGCAGGCGAGACCGGAAGAAGGTGAACCGACGGTGCGGCTGGAGCCCACGCAGTGGATCGCTGAGGACCCCGACCCCGAAACCCGCGCTGAGCTGGAGGCTCTGGTAGGGGCCGCGGCGGAGGGCGACGAGGAGGCCCGGGCGGATGTGGCGGACCGTTTCCGGGGGACCCTGGAGTTCGGTACCGCCGGGCTGCGCGGGGCGATGGGCGCGGGCCCGATGCGGATGAACCGGGTGGTGGTGATGCGCGCCGCGGCCGGCCTGGCCGCGTACGTGAAGGACGCGTTCCCGGACCACCCGGGCGGCGGCCTGGTCGTGATCGGGTACGACGCACGGCACAGGTCGGAGCGCTTCGCCCGGGACACCGCGGCGGTGCTGACGGGTGCGGGTCTGCCCGCGGCGGTGCTGCCGCGCCCGCTGCCGACCCCGGTCCTGGCGTTCGCGATCCGCCATCTCGGCGCCGCCGCGGGCGTGATGGTCACCGCGAGCCACAACCCGCCGCAGGACAACGGCTACAAGGTGTACCTCGGCGACGGCTCGCAGATCGTGCCGCCCGCGGACGCGGAGATCGCCGCGCGGATCGCGGCGGTGGGCCCGTTGAAGACGGTGCCGACCCCCGAGGACGGCTGGACCGTGCTGGGCGAGGAGGTCGTGGCGGCGTACCTGGAGCGCGCGGTGGGGGTCGTCGCGCCGGGCGGCCCGCGCGAGGTGTCCACCGTGTACACGCCGATGCACGGGGTCGGCCTGGAGACGCTGCGCGCCGCGTTCGACCGGGCCGGCTTCCCCGCGCCCGCGGTGGTGCCGCGGCAGGCGGAGCCCGACCCGGACTTCCCGACGGTGGCGTTCCCCAACCCCGAGGAACCCGGTGCGATGGACCTCGCGTTCGAGGCCGCCCGCGCGCACGGCCCGGACCTGGTGATCGCCAACGACCCGGACGCGGACCGCTGCGCGGCGGCCGTACCGGACCCGAACGCGCCCGGCGGCTGGCGGATGCTGCGCGGCGACGAGCTGGGTGTGCTGCTCGCGGTCCACCTGGTGCGGCGCGAGGTGGCTGTACCGGGCCGGGACACCTTCGCGGCGAGCATCGTCTCCTCGTCGCTGCTGTCGAAGATCGCCGCCCGCGCCGGCCTCGGCTACGCCGACACCCTCACCGGTTTCAAGTGGATCTCCCGCGTGCCGGGCCTGCGCTACGGCTACGAGGAGGCGCTCGGCTACTGCGTCGACCCGGCGGGGGTGCGCGACAAGGACGGGATCACCGCGGCGCTGATGGTCGCCGAACTCGCCGCCGACCTGAAGCGGGAGGCCCATACGCTCGGCGACCTGCTCGACGAGCTCGCCCTCGAGCACGGGCTGCACGCCACCGACCAGCTCTCCGCGCGGGTCGCGGACCTGTCGCTGATCGGCGCGGCCATGGAGCGCCTGCGGGCGCACCCCCCGGCCTCCCTCGCGGGGCTGGACGTCACCGGCGTCGACGACCTGGCCGCCGGGTCGGCGGAGTTGCCGCCCACCGACGGCCTGCGCTACCGCCTGGCCGGGCCCGGGGTGGACGGTGCCCGGGTGGTGGTCCGGCCCAGCGGCACCGAGCCGAAGCTCAAGTGCTACCTGGAGGTGGTGGTGCCGGTCGCCGCCGCCGCGGCCCTGCCCGCGGCCCGCGCCGCCGCGGCCGGCCTGCTCACCGCCCTCAAGCGCGACCTGGCGGCCGCGGCGGGCATCTGAACCGGCGTACGGGGGAACGGGAGGTACCGGTCCCGTTCAGGCGGCTGTCTCAGGCGGTGGCCGCCAGCACCGCCAGCACGATCGCGCCGGCCACCGATGGCGCGATGACCTCGTAGCACCAGCGGATCACCGGGTGCGCCTGCTCCTCCTCGCCCGGCCGCACCTCGTGGCGGTCGGCCAGTTCGCGCAGTTCGTACACCGCGCGGTCGGACGGCGCCCGTACGGTGCCGTCGGCGTCCGGTTGCCCCGGGCGGCGGCGCGGGATCGGGCCGAACGGGTCGCGGCGGCCGCCCCCGGACTGGGCCCGCTCGGTCTGCTTGGCCGCGCTCTTGCGGGCCCGCACCGACACCGGGATCGCCCAGAGCTGGAACTTGCGGCCGCCGGCCAGCATCTCCGTCGAGTAGCCGGAGCGGATGCTCTCCACGCCGGGCCACGGCACCGTGATCGTACGGAAGGGGTTGCGCACCCGGATGCGGTCGTCGTTGGCGTAGACCACCGGGCGCAGGGTGAACGCCACGATCAGGGGGACCGCGCAGAGCATCGCGGCGAGCGCGAGCCACGGGGTGTGGCCGGTGCCGCGGGCGACCGCGTCGCCCCCGATCCACCCCACCAGGACGAGCAGCAGCACACCGCCCACGACCCCCGCGACCGAGCGGTAGGCGCGGTCGGCGTACTTCGGCTGCCCGTCCCCGGCCGCGGCCGGACCCGAGCGGTCCTTCTTCGAGCTCGTCATCCCCCGATTCTGCCTCACGGCGCGCCGGACCCCCCGGTCTGCCCCGTCCGCGGGGCTGCGGGACCTTGCGGTGGGTGGGTGCCCCTGACCCTCCCGGCTGCCCCGCCCGGTGAGTGCCGGGACCACCTCCCGGTGGGTGGGCCCTCCAGGCTGCCCCGTCATGCGGGTGCCGGGGCCTTGCTGTCGCCACGGGCTGGTCGCGCAGTTCCCCGCGCCCCTGGTAATGCTCGGCTCCTCCCGCGAAAGAAGCTCGCGCCCCAAAGGGGCGCGGGGAACGGCGCGCGCAACAGGTCACCGGCCCGCCGCCGGGCACGCGCCACAACCACAACGGCGAGAGCCCGAGGGGCGCGGGGAACGGCGCGGTCAGCCGGACGCCGGGGGGTGGTCCCGGGACGGGGGAAGCGCGCACCCCGGGGGGACTGGCCGACCTGTTACGCGCGTAGATATGGTGATGTGGTGACCATGTCCTCCGAAGTTCCCCCGCCCCCTCCCGACGTCGCCGACGCCGTCGGCGTGCCCGGCACCCCCGGCATCCCCGGCGTGCCCGGCCTCGCGGACGTCGCCTCTTCCGCCCAGGCCCTGCGCAGCTACCTGCACGGACTGCCCGGCGTGGACGCCGTCGGCCTGGAGGCGCGGGCGGCAGCCCTGGGTACGCGCTCGATCAAGACGACCGCGAAGGCGTACGCGATCGACCTGGCGATCTCGATGATCGACCTGACCACGCTGGAAGGCGCGGACACGGCCGGCAAGGTCCGCGCCCTGTGCGCGAAGGGCGTCCGCCCGGACCCCACCGACCGTACGGCCCCGCGCGTCGCGGCGATCTGCGTGTACGGCGACATGGTCGCGACCGCGAAAGAGGCGCTGGCGGCGGCGGGCGGCGAGCAGGTGCACGTCGCCGCGGTGGCGACCGCGTTCCCCTCCGGCCGGGCCGCGCGCCGCGTGAAGCTCGCGGACACCGCGGAGGCGGTCGCGGCGGGCGCGGACGAGATCGACATGGTGATCGACCGCGGCGCGTTCCTGTCCGGCCGCTACCTGGACGTCTTCGAGGAGATCCGGGAGGTGCGGGCGGCCTGTGTCCGCCCCGACGGCACCCGCGCCCACCTGAAGGTGATCTTCGAGAACGGCGAGCTGTCGACGTACGACAACATCCGCCGCTGCTCGTGGCTGGCGATGCTCGCGGGCGCGGACTTCATCAAGACCTCGACCGGCAAGGTCGGGGTGAACGCCACCCCGGCGAACACCCTGGTGATGCTGGAGGCGGTCCGCGACTTCCGCCGCGCGACCGGCGTGCAGATCGGGGTGAAGCCGGCCGGCGGCATCCGTACCGCGAAGGACGCGGTGAAGTACCTGGTGATGGTGAACGAGACCCTGGGCGACGACTGGCTGTCGCCGCAGTGGTTCCGCTTCGGCGCCTCCAGCCTCCTCAACGACCTGCTGATGCAGCGGCAGAAGCTCAGCACCGGCCGGTACTCCGGTCCCGACTACGTCACGGTGGACTGATCCCTCATGGCAGACCAGAAGTTCGCGTACGCGCCCGCGCCGGAGTCCCGCGCGGTCGTGGAACTCGCGCCCTCGTACGGCTTGTTCGTGGACGGCGAGTTCACCGAGGCCGCCGACGGCCGGGTCTTCAAGACCGTCTCCCCCGCCACCGAGGAGGTGCTCGCGGAGGTCGCGCGGGCCGGTGAGGCGGACGTCGACCGCGCGGTGCGGGCGGCGCGCAAGGCGTTCGGGAAGTGGTCGGCGCTGCCGGGCGCCGAGCGCGGCAAGTACCTCTTCCGGATCGCCCGCATCCTCCAGGAGCGGGCCCGGGAGCTGGCGGTGCTGGAGACGCTGGACAACGGCAAGCCGATCCGCGAGACCAGGGACGTGGACCTGCCGCTGGTGGCGGCGCACTTCTTCTACTACGCGGGCTGGGCGGACAAGCTGGAGTACGCCGGCTGCGGGCCCGCCCCGCGGCCGCTGGGCGTGGCCGGGCAGGTCATCCCGTGGAACTTCCCGCTGCTGATGCTGGCGTGGAAGGTCGCGCCGGCGCTGGCCGCGGGCAACACGGTGGTACTCAAGCCGGCCGAGACCACTCCGCTGAGCGCGCTGTTCTTCGCGGACGTGTGCCGCCAGGCGGGCCTGCCGCGCGGGGTGGTCAACATCCTCACCGGCTACGGCGACGCGGGCGCGGCGCTGGTCGCGCACGAGGGCGTGGACAAGGTCGCGTTCACCGGGTCGACGGAGGTCGGCAAGGCGATCGCCCGCACGGTGGCGGGCAGCCGCAAGAAGGTGACGCTGGAGCTGGGCGGCAAGGCGGCGAACATCGTCTTCGACGACGCGCCGGTCGACCAGGCCGTCGAGGGCATCGTCAACGGGATCTTCTTCAACCAGGGCCATGTGTGCTGCGCCGGGTCGCGGCTGCTGGTCCAGGAGTCGGTGCAGGAGGAGGTGCTGGACGCGCTGAAGCGGCGGATGGGCACCTTGCGGGTGGGCGACCCGCTGGACAAGAACACCGACATCGGCGCGATCAACTCCGCCGAGCAGCTGGCCCGGATCACCGAGCTGGCCGCGGCGGGCGAGGCGGAGGGCGCCGAGCGGTGGGCGCCGGCGTGCGAACTGCCCACGTCCGGCTACTGGTTCGCGCCGACGTTGTTCACCGGGGTGACGCAGGCGCACCGGATCGCGCGGGAGGAGATCTTCGGCCCGGTGCTGTCGGTGCTGACCTTCCGCACCCCGGCGGAGGCGGTGGAGAAGGCGAACAACACGCCGTACGGGCTGTCCGCGGGGATCTGGACGGAGAAGGGTTCGCGCATCCTGGCGATGGCGGACCGGCTGCGGGCGGGGGTGGTGTGGGCGAACACGTTCAACAAGTTCGACCCCACCTCGCCGTTCGGCGGTTACAAGGAGTCCGGCTACGGCCGGGAGGGCGGCCGGCACGGCCTGGCGGCGTACCTCGCCGAGGAAGGGGAGCTGGACCGATGACGGAGTCCGAGCGTACTGAGGGTGCGGCGCGGCTGAGCGTCCTGAAGACCTACAAGCTGTACGTCGGGGGGAAGTTCCCCCGTTCCGAGAGCGGCCGGGTGTACGAGGTGACGGAGTCCAAGGGCGGCGGCAGTGGTCGCGGCCGCGGCAAGGGCGGGGGCGGCGGGGCGTGGCTGGCGAACGCGCCGCTCGCCTCGCGCAAGGACGCGCGGGACGCGGTGGTGGCCGCGCGCAAGGCGTTCGCGGGCTGGTCGGGCGCGACGGCGTACAACCGCGGGCAGGTGCTGTACCGCGTCGCGGAGATGCTGGAGGGCCGGCGCGAGCAGTACGTCCGCGAGGTCGGCGAGGCGGAGGGGCTGTCCCGGGCGAAGGCCGGCGCGGTGGTGGACGCGGCGGTGGACCGCTGGGTCTGGTACGCCGGCTGGACGGACAAGGTCGCTCAGGTGGTAGGGGGCGCCAACCCGGTTGCCGGTCCTTACTTCAACCTGTCCACCCCGGAGCCGACCGGCGTGGTGGCCGTCCTCGCGCCGCAGGACTCGTCCCTGCTCGGGCTGGTCTCCGTCCTCGCGCCGGTGATCGCCACCGGCAACACCGCGGTGGTGGTCGCCGCCGAGCGCGCGCCCCTGCCCGCCCTCTCCCTCGGCGAGGTGCTGGCGACCTCCGACGTCCCCGGCGGCGTGGTCAACATCCTCTCCGGCCGCACCGCCGAGCTCGCGGCGCCGCTCGCTGCCCACCAGGACGTCAACGCGATCGACCTCACCGGCGCGGCTCCCGAACTCGCCGCCGAACTCGAGGCCGCCGCCGCCGACAACCTCAAGCGCGTCCGCCGCCCCTCCCCCGCCGAGACCTGGACCGCCTCCCCGGGCACCTCCCGCCTCACCGCCTGGCTCGAGACCAAAACCGTCTGGCACCCCACCGGCGTCTGACCCCGGGCCCCGGTTCCCCGCCGGACCACCCCCCCGGTCACCCCGCGGCGACGTTCAGTCGGTCGCCTTGGGGTGACCGGTACCGGCGTAGGTGATCCATGCGGTCCGCGTGTCATCGTCCACGAGATACCAGATGCGTCCGCCCGACGTGACTTCGTACTGCCAGCGTTCCAGCGAGCAGCCCTTGAAGACGCCGCTCCCGAGGGAACCCTTCAAGCGGTGGTGGCGCGTGGGCTGGTCCGTGGCGCGGGGTGCCGCACGGATACGGTCGAACGCCCGTCGGAGGTTGCCCGCGGCCTGTCGGGCCAACTGCTCCCATCCGTCGGCCGCTTCGGCGCTGGCGAAGCGCAGGTCGTACTCGGTGCCGACCGGAGGCGGCGCGGCGCGGTCACCGCGTTTGGGTGTCATGCGCCGTTCTCCGGAACGGGCACCGGCCCGAGGTCTCCCTCGGGTTCGCGGGTGAGGAGGGCATGCAGTGCCGGGTCCGCGTGGACCTCGGCGGTGTGGCGCCACTGGGCGAGCAGCAGCGCGATCGGCGCGAGGTTGTCCAGAGCCAGCGCCCCGCGTGCGGTGGCCACCAACTCGGACAGCAGCGCGTCGATGTCGTCCGCGGGCAGAAACGTGCTCCACGGCAGCGCTTCGGGCAGCACCTGCCGCAGTGCGGCGATGTTCTCGCTCCGCACCAGGCCGGCCAGCAGCCGGGCGGAGAAGTCGACGACGGTGGCGTCCTGCTCCATCTGCGTCACGCTCATCAAGGCCAGGTCTTCCGCGTCGCGTCGCCGCAGTCTGAGCGCACGCACGGCGTCGAGCCTGCGCGCGGTCGCCGCCGGATGATGCAGCAGTTCGCTGAACGGAACGTCCTCGTAGGCAGAGGTCATGACATCCACACTACTTCGGATGTCCCTCTCGCGCACGGGCTTCCTCCGTCCGGGCGGCCGGTCAGCGGGAGAGGGTGCGGCCGAAGCCGGCGGCCAGGGGCATGCGCAGGCCGAGGGGCGGCGGGGCCGCGAGGGCGTCGGCGACGGGGCGGGAGAAGGGGCGTTCGAGGAGGGTGCCGAGGACGAAGTCCGCGGCGAGCGCGGCCACTTCGTGGCGGTGGTGGTGCAGCCCGTGCCCGTCGGAGTGCACCTCGAACCGGCAGACCTCCCGGTTCCCCTTCTTCGCCCGCTCGGCGAGCTCGTACGACAGCTCGGGGTCGGTCGTGCTGTCGTCGGTGCCGTGCACGATCAGCACGTGCCGCCCGTTGAGCTGCTTCACCGGCTCGGGCTCGTCGCCCTCCGGCAGCCAGGGCGCGAGCGCGACGGCGGAGCGCACGGCGGGGTGCCCGGCGGCGTGCAGCGCCGCCCGCGCGCCCATGTCGGTCCCGAGCAGGCAGACGGGCACGTCGCCGTAGCGGCGTACGACCTCGCCGACCGCCCACTCCGCGTCCTCCGCGGGGTGCGCGTGCGCGCCGTTCCACCCGCGGAAGCGGTAGTGCACGACGTGCGCGGCCACCCCGTCGGCCGCACCGACCCGCACCAGGTGCCGGGTCAGCGGCCACATCGCGGCCGCGGCCATCGGCGAACGCCGCCGGGTGCTCAGCGCGTTGCCGCCGGGCAGCGCGAGCACCACCGCGCGCACGGTCGGCACCTCGGTGTGCTGCCCCTGCTGCCGTGGTGTGCGCCCGGGTGCCACCTGCCGCCCGAGTCGTGCGCCACGCGCCGGTAATGCTTGCGAAGCCATGGCGCAACGATGGCAGACAGGAGGGTGTGCGTTCGATGGCCAGGCGGAAAATAGTTGCCTGGAAGGCGATATCTACGCGCGTAGGGGCTATCGTTCGAGGATGGAGAACGCCACGCCCACCCTCCCCTCGGGGGAGCAGATCCGCCGCGCCCCGAAAGTCCTGCTCCACGACCACCTCGACGGCGGCCTGCGCCCCGGCACGATCGTGGACATCGCCCGGGCGACCGGATACGAAGGGCTGCCCGAGACCGACCCGGACAAGCTCGGCCTGTGGTTCCGTGAGGCGGCCGACTCCGGTTCCCTCGAACGGTACCTGGAGACCTTCTCCCACACCTGCGCGGTGATGCAGACCCGCGACGCGCTGGTGCGGGTCGCCGCCGAGTGCGCGCAGGACCTGGCGGCCGACGGCGTGGTCTACGCCGAGGTGCGCTACGCCCCCGAGCAGCACCTGGAGGGCGGGCTGTCGCTGGAGGAGGTCGTCGAGGCGGTCAACGAGGGCTTCCGCGACGGCGAGCGGCGGGCGCGCGAGGCGGGCCACCGGATCAGGGTGGGCGCGCTGCTCACCGCGATGCGGCACGCCGCCCGCTCCCAGGAGATCGCCGAACTCGCCAACCGCTACCGGGACCTGGGCGTCGTCGGCTTCGACATCGCCGGCGCCGAGGCGGGCTTCCCGCCCACCCGGCACCTGGACGCGTTCGACTACCTCAAGCGCGAGAACAACCACTTCACCATCCACGCCGGGGAGGCGTTCGGCCTGCCGTCGATCTGGCAGGCCCTCCAGTGGTGCGGCGCCGACCGGCTCGGCCATGGTGTGCGGATCATCGACGACATCACCGTCGACGGCGACGGGGTGCACCTGGGCCGGCTCGCCTCCTACGTCCGCGACAAGCGGGTGCCGCTGGAGATGTGCCCCACCTCCAACCTCCAGACCGGCGCCGCCACCTCCTACCGCGAGCACCCCATCGGGCTGCTGCGGCGGCTGCACTTCCGGGTCACCGTCAACACCGACAACCGGCTGATGTCCGGCACCAGCATGAGCGAGGAGTTCGGCCACCTCGTCGAGGCGTTCGGCTACACGCTGGACGACATGCAGTGGTTCACCGTCAATGCGATGAAGTCGGCGTTCATCCCTTTTGATGAACGACTCGCCATGATCAACGAGGTGATCAAGCCCGGTTATGCGGCTCTGAAGGCCGAGTGGCTCTTCGCGGCGGGCGCCGCCGCACCCTCCGTGGCCAGCGGTTCCGCCGCCGAGCAGGGCTGAACCCGGCGCCGGCGCGGCGCGGCGCGCGGCGGGCGCAAAGCCGCGCCACGCCGGTTGCACACGGCGCGCCCGCGTCACTACGTTCTGTGCTCATGCAGACCCTCACCAAGAAGACCCTCACGACCGCCGTCCTCGGGCTGGCCGTCACCGCCGCTGCTGCGGGCACCGCGTCCGCGGCCGGGCTGGCGCAGTCGAGCGACGCCCTCGCGCCGGTCGGCTCGGCCGCCAACCTGCTGCCGGGTGCCGCCTCCACGGTGACCGGCGCGCAGACCGCGCTCAGCAACGGCACGTCCGCGCTGCCGACGGGCTCGGCCACCAGCCTGCTGCCGTCGGGCAACCACCTCTCCGGCAACTCCCTGGGCTCGGCCACCGGCCTGCTCGGCGGCCTGCCGATCGGCGGCTGACCCCGCAAGGGACCCCGCGGCCGGCGGCGGCCGCACTCCGCGGCGTTCCCCGTACCCCTTGCCGGGTGCGGGGAACGTCGTGCGTCGGGGCGGAGCGCCGGCGCGGCCCTACGGCATGCTGGCCGGGAGGGGTTCGTGGGCGGTCTGGGGGATCGGCGCGGCCTCGCGGAGGATACGGCGCCGGGCGGCCGGCACGATCAGCAGGTGCGCGGCGGCGACGCCCACCGTGTTGAGGATGAGGGCGTCCACGTCGAAGATCTGCCCGGGCACCATGGTCTGGGCGAACTCCACGAGCAGGGAGACCATCAGGCCGGCGAAGGTGGTGCGGACGAAAGACGCGAGCCCCGAGCTGTCCGCCCGGCCGCCGGCCATCGGCAGGAGCACGCCGAGGGGGGCCAGCAGCCCCAGCCCCGCGCCGAGCCGCCGGGCGGCTTGCAGGGGCCCCAGCGACAGGTCGTCGCGGATGGTGTCCAGCGGCTGGAGGTTGGGCGCGGACACCCACGCCACGTCGTGCGGCCGCAGGAGCTGCCACCCGACCAACACGAGATATGCGGCGGTGAGCAGCAGCCCGGCCGCGCGCACCCTGAAGACGAAGCCGTCGTGCCGCACGTTGTCGATGACGTCCGGGTCGCGCGCGCCGGTTCCCGGTCCGCCACCGCGACACGCCCGCCACCTGCGTGATCCCCATCACAAGCCGCGTGCGGGGCAGTTGCCACCGCCACCGGGCCCGGCGCGGGCGGTCAGCCGACCGCGGTGCCCGCGCCGTCCGCCGCGTCGGAACGGCTGCGCAGATCCGACGTGCAGGTGTAGGAGCGCAGCTTGGCGTCCTGCTCCGGGCCGCCGAGCACCACCGAGTGCCCGGGTGAGACCAGCGAGTCCGCGGTCAGCGTGCAGACCAGCTGCGCGAGCGCGAAGGACGGCAGGTCCTGCGGGCGGAGGTTGAGCAGCAGGGCGCCCTTGTGGCTGCCCGAGACGACCTCGACGACCTGGAGGGTGCCGGGCACGGCCGTGGAGAAGCCGGCCTTCGTCTCGGCGGTGCGCGGGCTCATCTGGAGCTGGGCGAGCAGCGTGCGGACCTCGCCGATCCGGTCGAGCCGGCCGTCGCGCACGTCGACGTACCGGCTGACCGGAGTGACCTGGGTGTTGCAGACCAGGTAGACCTTGTCGACCATCGTGTCCTGGCCCGGGGTGGCCGACGCGCCGGGCGGCGCGCACGCCACCCGGGAGGGCGCGGGCCCGTCGTCCACCGGCACGGTGGTGCTGCGGATGCCGCAGCCGGACAGCGCCGCCAGGGCCGCGCAGGAGGCCGCCAGGGCGGCCGTGGAGCCGCGCAGGGCACGCCGGCCCCCGGACCGCGGGGTGCCCGCGGGAGCGTTTCTCAGCGTCATCGCGCGCTCCCCGCGGGCCCGTCGGCGCCGCCCGCCGGTCCCGTACCGCCGTTGCCGTTGTTGCTGCCGCCGTTACCGCCGCCGTTGCTGCCGCCGCCGTTGCTGCCGCCGCCCTGGGCGTCGTCGTCGCCTTCCTCGGCGCGCGGCCGTACCGGCATCCGCAGGGTGAACACCGCGCCGCCGTCGGGGCTGTTGGCGGCCGTGATGTCGCCGCCGTGGATGTGCGCGTTCTCCATCGCGATGGACAGGCCGAGGCCGCTGCCCTCGGAGCGGGCGCGGGAGGCGTCGGCCTTGTAGAAGCGGTCGAAGACGTGCGGCAGGACGTCCTCGGGGATGCCCGGCCCGCGGTCGGAGACCACGATCACGATCTCGCCGTCCGCGCCGCCCTCCCGGCGCAGCGTGACCCGCACCGGGGAGCCGCCGTGCTTGAGGGCGTTGCCGATCAGGTTCGCCATGATCACGTCCAGGCGGCGCGGGTCGATCGTCGCCAGCACGCCGCGCGGCGCGTCCAGTTCGACCGAGTCCAGCCAGGCCCGCGCGTCCATGCACGCCATGATCATGTCGGCGACGTCGACCTCGTCGACCCGCAGCTTCGCCGTCCCGGCGTCGAACCGGGTGACCTCCATCAACGTCTCCACCAGTTCGTTCAGTCGCCGGGTCTCGCTGACCACCAGCCGTACCGCCGGGGCGATCATCGGGTCCAGCGCGTCCGCCTCGTCCTCCAGCACGTCGGTGACCGCGGTGATCGCGGTGAGCGGGGTGCGCAGTTCGTGCGACATGTCGGCCACGAAGCGGCGGCTGGCCGCCTCCCGGGCCCGCAACTCCTCGACCCGGCCCTCCAGTTGCTCGGCCGCGTTGTTGAAGGTCATGGACATCTCGGCGAGTTCGTCGGTGCCCGACACCTTCAGCCGCGTGTCCAGTTGCCCTTCGCCCAGCCGCTTCGCGGCCTCACCCAGCCGCCGCACCGGGCGCAGCACCGCGGAGCCGGCCGCCTGCGCCAGCAGGGCCGCCCCGATCAGCGCCAGCAGCGTGGCGATGCCCAGCGACCAGGCCAGCGAGTTGAGGTCCTTGCGCTCGGCGTCCAGCGACTTGAGCATGTAGCCGGTCGGGCCGTCGTCGTTGATCCGCGCACCGGCCACCAGGTAGGGGTGGCCGGCCAGGGATATCCGCTCCCAGTGCAGGTGGTAGCGGTTGTCGTCCTTCGTGTGCTTGGTGTTGACCGCCCGCACCAGCGACGCGGGCACGTCGTCCATCGAGAACGTGCTGCCCTCGGAGCGCTCCGCGCACCGCTGGTCCGACGTGATGTCGAGCAGGATGACCTGGTAGGTGTCCGGGCCGCCGATCCGGTTCGCCGCCGCGGCCACCGACTCGCAGGTGGGCTCCACCGGCAGCGAGGCGGCGTTGCGCTGGAGCGAGTCGCGGAAGTCGTCCAGCGCGCTGTTCTGCGCCCGGGTCAGCACCGCGTCGCGGTTGAGCCAGTACGCGATCCCCGACACCGACACCGCCGCGGTGAGCGCCACCAGCGCGAACACCCCGATCAGCCGCAGCCGCAGGCTGGTCCAGCGCAGCAGCCAGAACGGGCTGCCCTGAGCACGTTTCACTGAGGCGTGTCCAGGCGGTAGCCGACACCGCGCACGGTACGGATCAGCGTCGGCGACGACGGCACGTCCTCGATCTTCGCGCGCAGCCGCTGGACACACGCGTCCACCAGCCGCGAGTCGCCCAGGTAGTCGTGCTCCCACACCAGCCGCAGCAACTGCTGCCGCGACAGCGCCTGCCCCGGCCGGCGGCTCAGCTCCAGCAGCAGCCTCAGCTCGGTCGGCGTGAGCTGAAGGTCCTGGCCATCCTTGGTCACCGTCATCGCGCTGCGGTCGATCACGATCGCCCCGAACGCCGCCGAGTCCGTGCTGTCGCGCTCC
This sequence comes from Actinacidiphila sp. bgisy145, assembly GCF_057708125.1. Taxonomy (NCBI): domain Bacteria; kingdom Bacillati; phylum Actinomycetota; class Actinomycetes; order Kitasatosporales; family Streptomycetaceae; genus Actinacidiphila; species Actinacidiphila sp. bgisy145. Next base: position 74,719 of record NZ_JBYIRL010000003.1, on the reverse strand, counting down.
CCGCGCCGCAGCACCGCCCGAATCCGCGCGTCCAGCACCCGCGGCTGCACCGGCTTGATCACGTAGTCGTCCGCGCCGGACTCCAGCCCCACGACCACGTCGATGTCATCACTGCGCGCGGTCAGCAGGATGATCGGCAGCTGGTCGGTCCGCCGGATACGCCGGCACACCTCGAAGCCGTCGATCCCCGGCAGCATCACGTCCAACACGATCAGGTCCGGGCGCTGCTCCTTGAGCAGCTTCAGCCCGTCCTCTCCCGTCGCAGCGGCCACCACACGGTGACCCTGCCGCGACAGGCCGAGTTCAAGACCCGTACGGATGGCGTCGTCATCCTCGATCAGCAACAGGAAAGGCACGGGCGCCATTGTTGCCTACTCGGGCACCTGAGCGGGAAGGGGTCTCACCCTCCTTTCATCTCCCCCACATCCACCGCCGACCACCACAGCTCAACCAAGGAAGTCCAGAAGCAACCCAGGGGCGCGGGGAACTGCGCGACCAGCCCCCACCGACAGGTGGTCCCGGAACCGACAGAAACCCCCCAGTACGCGGGCGGCCAGCGCAGGAAGTCCCGACAGTTACCCAGGGGCGCGAGGAACCGCGCGAGAACCCCCCACCGACAGGTGGTCCCTCAGCCGACAGCACCCCCCACCCCGGAGGGTCCGCCCAGCCAGCCGCACGGCTCTGTTGCGCGGCTGTGACACTCGCCGGACAGCCCGATGAAACTGGCCCGGCAGGGTTATCCCCATCGAAGAAACGCGGCGGCTTCAAAGCTACGACGCCGAAGACCACGCGGCAGGTTCCACAGACGGGGGCGCGATGATGAACGCACTGCACAGCACCACCACCACCGCAGTTCACAGCGCGCACACCCGCCCGGGGTTCCGCCGCACCGGCGGCCACACCGCGCCCCGCCCGCGCCCGGCGCACATCGCCCCGGTCGGCACCGAGCAGCCCACCGCGGAGCGGGTGCCCGCGCAGGCCGCGGCGCCGCGCACCCCGCAGCACTCCGCCGACGCGGAGGCCGCGTTCACCGCCTACGTGCAGGAGCGCCGGGCCTCGCTCTACGCCACCGCCTACCACCTCACCGGCGACCGCTTCGCCGCCGAGGACCTGCTCCAGAGCGCGCTGTTCTCCACCTACCGCGCCTGGGACCGGATCAGCGACAAGGCGGCCGTCGGCGGCTACCTGCGGCGGACCATGACCAACCTGCACATCAGCGCCTGGCGGCGGCGCAAGCTCAACGAGTACCCGACCGAGGAGCTGCCCGAGACGGTCGGCGACACCGACGAGATGGGCGGCACCGAGCTGCGCGCGGTGCTGTGGCAGGCGCTGGCCCGCCTGCCCGAGCAGCAGCGCACGATGCTGGTGCTGCGCTACTACGAGGGCCGCACCGACCCGGAGATCGCCGACATACTCAACATCAGCGTCGGCACCGTCAAGAGCAGCATCTGGCGCTCGCTGCGCCGTATGCGCGAGGACGAGGCGCTGAGCTTCGGCCGGGACGAGGAGGACGCGTTCGGCGAGCTGGTCGCCTGAGCCCGGGGGTTCCGGGGGCGTACCGCACGGGCAAGGGGGGCGTACGGGGGAGCGGGGCCGGACGGCACGGAGGGGTGCCGTCCGGCCCTCGCGCGTGTTCACCGGCCGCGCGCGGGGCGGCGGCTCACCCGCCGGCGGCCGGTGACGACACCGGCACCGTGGCGGCCGGTGCTGCGCTGCCGAGCCGGGTGATACGGGCCAGGGCCTCGCGCTGGTCGCAGGGCGAGCAGCCGAACCCGACCTGGCGCCCGACGATCGCGCGTTCGGCGCGGAAGAGGTGCCAGCCGCGCCGGACCAGGAAGCGTACGGACTTGCGGCCCTCGCGCAGGTCGCGCACGAAGCGGCGGCGGGCGGTGGTGGCGGGGCTGCCGCGCAGGCAGATCGCGTCGGCGAGCAGCCCGAGCGCGCGGCAGCGCTCGGCGATCTCGGCGGCGAAGATGCCTTCTGCCACGAAGTGGGGCGCCCCGGCGAGGTCCAGCCGGTTCCACCCGCTGATGGCGCTGGCGGAGATGTCGTACCGCGGGGTGTCGGTGCTGCCCTGTTCGCACAGTGCGCTGATCGCGGCGATCGCGGCGTCCGCGTGCCAGGAGTCCGGGGCGTCCCAGTCGACGGCGGTGCCGCCGGGCAGCAGCGGGAGCGTCGGGTCGCCGTCCTCCTTGTAGAAGTCGTCGAGTGCGAGGACGGGCAGCCCGGTGCGGGCGGCGAGCGAGGACTTGCCCGAGCCGGACGGCCCGGCGAGCAGGATCACACGGGAACGGGAAGGTGGACTCACGGACAACCATTCTCCCGCAACCCCGCCCGAGGGACGCCGCGCGGTATGACAACTACCGTCCGCGGTCATTGCGTTACGCTGCGACGGCAAGCCGTTACGTCGACAGGAGCCGTTCCATGCCCTCGCTGCGCACCGCCCTCGTCCTCACGCTGACCGCCGCGGCGGCGGTCGCCGCTCCCGCGGCCGGCGCCGTCGCCGCGGACGCCTCCACCGCGCTGCCCGACCTCCAGCGCACCACGGACGCGCTGCCCACCTCGGGGATCACCTCGGCGGTGCCCACCCAGTCCGTCACCGGCGCCCTCGCCAGCGGGATCGCGCCGGTCCGCGACCTGAAGCTCGACCCGCTGAACAACACCACGGTCGACCCGCTGACGAACGGCGTCGGCTCGCAGATCGCCGACTTCCGACCCGTCTCCACCACGGACGCCACCGCCCCGCTCACCAGCGGCGGCTCGCTCGGCACCCTCCCCCTCGTCGGCCCGCTCACCGGCGTCCTGACGCACTGACGCCGGGGGCTACCGGGCGCCGGTGAGGAGGGCACCGCCGTCGACGGTGAGCACGGTTCCCGTGACGAAGCGGTTGCCCATCAGGTAGAGGTGCGCGGCGGCGATCTCGTCGGCCTCGCCGATGGCCCCGGTGAGCGTCCGGTCGGCGAGGGAGGCGAACAGCGCGGTGCGCTGCGGCTCGGGGACCGGGTCCCACAGCGGCGTGCGGACCGCGCCGGCCCGGACCGCGTTGACGCGCAGCGGGGCGAGTTCGGCGGCCAGCCCGCGCGTAAGGCCCTCCATGGCGGCCGCGGAACCGGCCGCGAGCGCCGCGCCGGGCACCGGGCGGACCGCGACCGTGCCGGAGGTCAGCACGATGGAGCCGCCCGGCCGTATCCGCGGCGCCGCGTGCTTGACCGCGGTGACCGTGCCCCAGAAGCGGACGTCGAGGAGCTTGCGGGCCTCGTCGAGCGGCAGGTCGGCCAGCGGCTGCGGGCGCACCGCGTCCCCCGCGGTGTAGACGAGGTGGTCGAGCCCGCCGACGCGGGCGAAGAGGTCGGCGACGGCGGCCTCGTCGCGGATGTCGACGGCGGCGCCGTCACAGGTGTCCGGCAGTTCCGCGAGCGCCGCGTCGATCCGCGCCTGGCTGCTCGACGCGATCGTCACCGCCGCCCCGGCGGCCGCCGCGGCGCGGGCCGTGGCCAGCCCCATCCCCGAACTGCCGCCGATGACGACGACGCGCTGCCCCGAAAAAGTCCCTGCACCAGACATGGCGGTACTCCTGTGCCTCGAAGATGATGACTCAGTGAGCCGTCAGCGTAGCACCGATGATGTCCCAGCGAGTCGTCACTGTTAGACTGCGGGTATGCCGCGATGGGACCCGCACGCCGAAGACCGGCTGCGCGAGGCAGCGTTGGAGCTGTTCCTCCAGCACGGGTACGAGAACGTCACCGTCACGCAGATCACCGAGCGGGCGGGGCTGACCCGGCGCTCCTTCTCCCGGTACTTCGCGGACAAGCGCGATGTGCTCTTCGCCGAGGACGACCGGCTGCCGGCCGCCCTCGCGGGCGCGGTGCGGGCGGCCGACGAGGCCCTGTCGCCGTTCGCGGCGCTGCTGGCCGGCCTGCTGGACGTCTCGGACGCACTGGCCCGCCAGGCGCCGCTCGCCGTTCAGCGGCGCGCGGTCGTCCAGGCCAGCCCTGAGTTGCAGGAGCGGGGGCGCACCAAGTTCGCCGCCGTGACCGCGGCGGTGGTGGACGCGCTCGAGGACCGGGGCGCGACCGCGTCGCAGGCCGGGCTGCTCGCCCAGGTCGGTGTCGCCGTCTTCCGTACGGCCTTCGACCGCTGGACCGACGATCCGGGCAGCGCCGGACTGGCCGCCCGGATCGAGGAGGCGGCCGCCGAACTCGCCGACGGCCTCGGTTCGGTGGACTTCGCCGCGCTGCCCCGCCCCTGAGTCCTCGGGGCGGGGCAGCGCGGGCGGGCGGATCAGGCGGGGCTGACGCGGTCCAGGACCACCGGCGCGGGCGTGAAGGCGGTGCCGGCCGGGGAGATCGTGAACGCGCCGTCGAGCGCCTCCAGGGCGCCCTGGAACCGCTCGGGGGTGTCGGTGTGCAGGGTGAGCAGCGGGGCGCCCGCGGTGACCTGGTCACCGGGCTTGGCGTGCAGTTCCACGCCGGCCCCCGCCTGGACGGCGTCCTCCTTGCGGGCGCGGCCGGCGCCGAGCCGCCAGGCGGCGACCCCGACGTCGTAGGCGTCGAGCGCGGTGAGCACCCCGGAGGCGGGCGCGGTCAGGACGTGCTGCTCGCGGGCGACGGGCAGGGCCGCGTCCGGGTCGCCGCCCTGCGCCCGGATCATCCGGCGCCAGGCGTCCATCGCGGAGCCGTCGGCGAGCGCCTTCGCCGGGTCGGCGCCGGGCAGCCCGGCGGCGTCCAGCATCTCCCGGGCCAGCGCGAGGGTCAGCTCGACCACGTCGGCGGGGCCGCCGCCGGCCAGCACCTCGACGGACTCGCGCACTTCGAGGGCGTTGCCCGCGGTCAGCCCGAGCGGGGTGGACATGTCGGTGAGCAGCGCCACGGTGCGCACGCCGTGATCGGTGCCCAGGCCGACCATGGTGGCCGCCAGTTCCCGGGCGTCCTCGAGGGTCTTCATGAAGGCGCCGGAGCCGACCTTGACGTCCAGGACGAGCGCCCCGGTGCCCTCGGCGATCTTCTTGGACATGATCGAGGAGGCGATCAGCGGGATCGCCTCGACCGTGCCGGTCACGTCCCGCAGCGCGTAGAGCTTCTTGTCGGCAGGGGCCAGGCCGTCCCCGGCCGCGCAGATCACCGCGCCGACATCCGCGAGCACCGCGAGCATCTCGTCGTTGCCGAGCGAGGCCCGCCAGCCGGGGATGGACTCCAGCTTGTCCAGGGTGCCGCCGGTGTGGCCCAGGCCGCGCCCGGACAGCTGCGGCACGGCCGCGCCGCAGGCGGCGACGAGCGGCGCGAGCGGCAGCGTGATCTTGTCGCCGACCCCGCCGGTGGAGTGCTTGTCGGCGGTGGGCCGGGCCAGCCCGGAGAAGTCCATCCGCTCGCCGGAGGCGATCATCGCGGCGGTCCAGCGGGCGATCTCGGCCCGGTCCATCCCGTTGAGCAGGATCGCCATGGCCAGCGCCGACATCTGCTCGTCGGCGACCTCGCCGCGGGTGTAGGCGTCGATCACCCAGTCGATCTGCTCGTCGCCGAGCCGGCCGCGGTCGCGCTTGGCACGGATGACGGAAATGGCGTCCATGAAACGGTGGTTCCTAGCGGTCGAGGTCTTCGGGCCCGAAGGCGTCGGGCAGCACATCGCTCATCGGCCGCACCCCGCGCGGGGTGTCGACGAGCAGGTCGGGGCCGCCGTGCTCCCACAGCAGCTGGCGGCACCGGCCGCACGGCATCAGCGGGTTGCCGCGCAGGTCGGAGCAGGCGAACGCGACCAGCCGGCCGCCGCCGGAGGCGTGCAGCGCGGAGACGAGCCCGCACTCCGCGCACAGCGCGACCCCGTAGGCGGCGTTCTCCACGTTGCAGCCGACCACGGTCCGGCCGTCGTCGGTGAGGGCGGCCGCGCCGACCGGGAAGCCCGAGTAGGGCGCGTACGCCCGGGTCATCGCCTCCCGGGCGGCGGCGCGCAGCCCCGGCCAGTCCACGTCCGGCCCGGCCGCGGCCACCGGGGCCGGGCCGGCCGCCGGCCGCGGCCCCGTGCCGCCGCCGGCTTGCCGCCCGCCCGGTCCCCCGGTGTCGTCCGTCATCCGCTCTGCCCCTTCCGGTACGGCAGGCCGTCCGCCTTCGGCATCCGCAGCCGCTGCGCCGACAGGCCCATCACCAGCAGCGTCACGACGTACGGCGTGCCCTCCACGATCTCGTCGGGCACCGAGTCGGTCAGCATGTACCAGACTGCCAGCAGCACCGCGAAGCCCAGCGCCACGGCCGCGCCGATCCGCGCGCCGCGGTAGAACTTCCACACCGCCATCGCCAGCAGCAGCACCGCGATCAGCAGCAGCAGGGCGTGCACGGACGGGCCGCCGTTGCGCAGTTGGAGGCTGTCGGCGTAGCCGAAGAGCCCGGCGCCCATGGCCAGGCCGCCCGGCCGCCAGTTGCCGAAGATCATCGCGGCCAGGCCGATGTAGCCGCGGCCGCCGGTCTGCCCTTCGAGGTAGAAGTGCGTGCTCATGGCGAGGAAGACCCCGCCGAGCCCGGCGAGCGCGCCGGAGATGATCACCGCGGCGTACTTGTACGTGTAGACGTTGACGCCCAGCGACTCGGCCGCCACCGGGTTCTCGCCGCAGGAGCGCAGCCGCAGCCCGAACGGGGTGCGCCACAGGATGAAGAAGGTCGCCACGAACAGCACGATCGCCAGCAGCGTGATCGCGGAGATGTCGGTGACCAGGCCGCCGACCATCCCGGCCAGGTCGGAGACGAGGAACCAGTGGTGCTTCTCCACGCTGTCCAGCCAGTGCGACAGGCCCGGCACGGTGAACTGCTTCGCGTTGTCCAACTGCGGCGACTGCTTGGGGGTGCCGCCCTTGCGGGCCGCCTCGCCGACGTTGAACCAGCGCTTGGCGAGGTAGGAGGTGACGCCCGCGGCCAGGATGTTCATCGCCACACCGGCGACGATGTGGTCCACGCCGAAGGTGACGGTGACGATCGCGTGCACCAGGCCGCCCAGCGCGCCGCCGAGCACCCCGGCCAGCACCGCGACCCACGCGTTGGTCTGCCAGCCGGCCCACGCGCCGAAGAACGTGCCGAGGATCATCATGCCCTCGAGGCCGATGTTGACCACGCCGGCCCGCTCCGACCACAGGCCGGCCAGGCCCGCCAGGCCGATCGGCACCGCGCTGGCCAGCGCGCCCGCGACCTGCCCGGAGGAGGTGACGTCCTCCGCGCCGGTGATCGCCCGCACCGCGGAGACCGCGATCAGGGCGCCCGCGATGATCAGCAGGATCACCGGGAGGGTGAGCTTGACCCGCCCGCCCTTCCTGGCCGCGGCACCCAGGCTCGGCGGCGGCGTCTGAGTCGTGGTGGCGCTCATGCCGCGACCTCCTTCTTCTCCGTGCCCTGACCGGCCGCGGCGAGTTCCGCGCCGACCTGGCGCTGCTGCCGGGTGAGGCCGTAGCGGCGCACCAGTTCGTAGGCGACGACCACGGCGAGCACGATCACGCCCTGGATCACACCGACGATCTCCTTGTCGTACCCCTGGAACTCCAGGCCCGCCGAGGAGCGTTCGAGGAACGCCCACAGCAGCGCGCCGACCGCGACGCCGATCGGGTTGTTCCGGCCCAGCAGCGCGACCGCGATGCCGGTGAAGCCGATCCCGGTCGGGAAGTCGGTGCCGTAGTCGTAGGACTGGTTGAGCAGCGTCGGCATGCCGACCAGGCCCGCCATGGCGCCGGAGATCAGCATGCTGGTGATGACCATCCGCTTGACGCTGACCCCGCTCGCCTCGGCCGCGGACTCCGAGCGGCCGACCGCGCGCAGGTCGAAGCCGAAGCGGGTACGGGAGAGCAGGAACCAGTAGACGACGCCGGCCAGCACCGCGAAGACGATGAAGCCGAAGACCGGGTCGGTGGACGTCTTGAAGCTGAACAGGTGGCTGGAGGTCGGGATCGGCTTGGTGGACACCATGTTGGCGTCCTTGTCGAGCACGCCGAGCCGGCCGCCTTGCAGGAAGTAGCCGATCACGATGCCCGCGATCGAGTTCAGCATGATCGTGGAGATGACCTCGCTGACCCCGCGGGTCACCTTCAGCACCCCGGCGATCGCCGCCCATGCCGCGCCGACCGCCATAGCGGTCAGGATGATCACGGGCACCTCGACGACACCCGGGATGGACAGCGCGCCGCCGACCACGGCGGCGAAGAACGCCGCGAGCCGGTACTGGCCGTCCACGCCGATGTTGAACAGGTTCATCCGGAAGCCGACCGCGACGGCCAGGCCCGCCAGGTAGTACGTGGTGGCCTTGTTGAGGATGTAGACCTGGCTGTCGGACTTGCCGCCGTAGGTGAGCATCACGTTGAACGCGTGGAACGGCTCCTTGCCGGTGGCCAGCAGCACCAGCGCGGTGACCACCAGCGCGCTGACCACGGCCAGCACCGGCGCCGCGATCCCCAGCAGGGCGCGGTCCTTGTCGAACTTCCTCATCGGTCCTCTCCCCCGGCCTGCTTGCCGATCTGCCGTTCGAGGTGCCCGGACGCGGCGCCGGTCATCGCCGAGCCCAGCTGCTCCGGGGTGATCGTCGACGGGTCGGCGTCCGCGACCAGCCCGCCCCGGAACATCACCCGCAGCGTGTCGGACAGGCCGATCAGCTCGTCCAGGTCCGCGGAGATCAGCAGCACCGCCAGGCCCTCGCGGCGCGCGGCCCGGATCTGGTCCCAGATCTGCGCCTGCGCGCCGACGTCCACGCCCCGGGTCGGGTGCGCGGCGATCAGCAGCTTCGGCAGGTGGCTCATCTCGCGGCCGACGATCAGCTTCTGCTGGTTGCCGCCGGACAGCGACGCGGCGGTGACCTCGATGCCGGGGGTGCGCACGTCGTACTCGCGGACGATCCGCTCGGTGTCGCGGCGGGCGGCGGCCGGGTCGATCAGGAAGCCGCGGCTGTTGGGCTGCTCGGTGACGTGGCCGAGGATGCGGTTCTCCCACAGCGGCGCCTCCAGCAGCAGGGCGTGCCGGTGCCGGTCCTCGGGGATGTAGCCGATGCCGTCCTCGCGGCGGCGCCGGGTGGGGTCGGCGGTGATGTCCCGGCCGTCCAGGCTCAGCGAGCCGCTGTCCGGCGGGCGGGTGCCGATGATCGCCTCGACCAGTTCGGCCTGGCCGTTGCCCTCCACGCCCGCGATGCCGAGGACCTCGCCCTTGTGGATGGTGAAGGACACGTCGTCCAGCACGATCCGCTCGACGCCCTCCGGGTCCACCGCGGCCAGCCGCAGCCCGGTGACGGTGAGCATCGGCTCGTCGGTGACGGTGGACTCGCGGGTCTCCGGCGACGGGAGTTCGCTGCCGACCATCAGCTCGGCGAGCTGCTTGGCGGTGGTGTGCGCGGGGTCCGCGCTGCCCACGGTGGTGCCGCGCCGGATGACGGTGATGTCGTCGGCGACCGAGAGCACCTCGCCGAGCTTGTGCGAGATGAAGATGACCGTCAGGCCCTGGGACTTCAGCCCGCGCAGGTTCTCGAAGAGCGCGTCGACCTCCTGCGGCACCAGGACCGCGGTGGGCTCGTCGAGGATGAGGATGCGGGCGCCGCGGTAGAGGACCTTGAGGATCTCCACCCGCTGGCGGTCGGCCACGCCCAGGTCCTCCACGAGGACGTCGGGCCGCACCCCGAGGCCGTACGCGTCGGATATCTCGACGATCTTCGCCCGGGCCCGGCCGCCGATGCCGTGCAGCTTCTCGCTGCCCAGCACGATGTTCTCCAGCACGGTCAGGTTGTCGGCGAGCATGAAGTGCTGGTGCACCATGCCGATGCCGCGGGCGATCGCGTCGCCCGGGTCGCCGAAGGAGACCTGCTCGCCGTCGATCGCGATGGTGCCCTCGTCCGGCTTCTGCATGCCGTAGAGGATCTTCATCAGAGTCGACTTGCCGGCGCCGTTCTCGCCCACGAGGGCGTGCACGGTGCCGCGCCGCACGGTGATGTCGATGTCGTGGTTGGCGACGACCCCGGGGAAGCGCTTGGTGATGCCGCGCAGTTCGACCGCTGCCGCGCTGCCGGGTTGCGGCGGTTGCGGCGGGGTCGGCGCGGGTGGACTCGTGGACGCGTTGATGGCGCACTCCCCTCGGGGAAAGGCTCGGGCGGGCGGAACGTGGGGGTGAAGGTATCGCGCGAAGGTGAATCTACGCGCGTTGCGGTGCCGATTCACCGTGCGGGACCCGGCAGTGGGCGCCCCGGTGCGGACACAGGCGCGCAAATCCACCCGGTCCCGCGGGCCGCGGCACGGGGAAGGCCCGGCGAAGGGGGTGCCGGAGCAGCCCCCCTGCCGAGCCTCCGTGGTGCGGTCGTGCGGTCCCGCCGTGCGCTACCGGTTCACCCGGTGCGGGTCACGGAGTGGACTTGACCTTGATCGCCCCCGAGATGATCTTCTGCTTGGCCGCGTCGAGCTGCGACTGGATGTCGCTGATGAAGCCGCCCGAAGTCGCCAGCGAGACACCGCCGTTGGCCAGGTCGTACGTGTTGGTGCCGGTCTTCGGCTTGCCGTCATGCACCGACTTGATCAGGTCGTAGACGGCCACGTCGACGTTCTTCACCGCCGAGGTGAGGATCTGCTTGTTGTACTTCGCCAGCGCCGGGTCCTGGTACTGGTCGGAGTCGACACCGATCGCCCAGGCGCCCGCCTTGCCGGCGACCGTCTGGATCGAGCCGTCGCCGGACAGGCCCGCCGCGGTGTAGATGACGTCGACGCCCTTGTCGAGCATGCCCTTGGCCTTGCCGGTGGCGGCGGCCGGGTCGGCGAAGCCCTTGGAGTCGGTCTCGTACAGGTACTGGTCGGTGATCTGGACGGAGGGCTTGGTGGCCTTGACGCCCTGGTCGAAGCCGGCCTGGAAGGTGCCGATCAGCGTGTTGTGCACACCGCCGATGAAGCCGACCTTGCCGGTCTTGGTCTTCAGCGCGGCGGCGACGCCCGCCAGGTACGAGCTCTGCTCGGTGGCGAAGGTCATGCTGTCGACGTTGCTCGCGTCCACCACGGAGTCGACGATGGCGAAGGTGGTCTTGGGGTACTTCTTGGCTATCGCCTTGACCGCGTCACCGTAGGTGTAGCCCACCGCGATCACCGGGTTGTAGCCTGCTCCGGCAAGCTGGTCCAGCCGCTCCTCGCGGTCGGACTCGGTCTCGTCCTGGCTGGCGGTCTGCTCCTTCTCGCCGAGCTTGAACTCCTTCGTGGCCTTGTCCATGCCGCGGGCCGCGGAGTCGTTGAAGGAGTGGTCGCCACGACCGCCGACGTCGTACGCCATACCGACGCCCTTGTCCTTGCCACCGCTGTCGGTGGAGCTGCTGCCGCACGCGGTCGCGGTCAGCGCGAGGGCCGCGGAGGCGACACCCGCGGCAGCGATCTTGGATACCCGGCGCAAGAGGGTCCCCTTCAGTTCGAAAGCGCCCCGTCCGGCGCTGGCTAAGCCGGAGCTTAACGCGCGTAGATGACAGGTAAAGACCGCATGAAGACCCGTTATCGGATCGACGCATTTCGACCTGGTGAAGCCCCGGTAGCCGGGGCTTCACCCCCAGTCAGGACAGCAGCGCAGCGGCGGTGAAGAGCTCCACGCCGACCGCGATCGCGCCCTCGTCGATGTCGAAGTCGCCCTGGTGCAGATCGCGTGCGGTGCGGTCGCCGACCGGCCGCACCCCCAGCCGCGCCAGCGCGCCCGGCACCTGCTCCAGGTACCAGGAGAAGTCCTCGCCGCCGAGGCTCTGTTCGGTGTCCTCCACGGTGTGCGCGCCGAACCGGCGCGTCATCGCCTCGCGCAGCAGTTCCACCGACTCCGCCTCGTTGACCACCGGCGGCACCCCGCGCTGGTAGGCGATCTCGCACTTGGCCCGGTACATCGCGGCGATCTGGTCGACCACCTCGTGCACCAGGTCCGGGGCGTCGTGCCAGGCGCCCAGCTCCAGGCAGCGGACGGTGCCCTCGAGTTCGGCGTGCTGCGGGATGACGTTCGCCGCGTGCCCGGCCTCCATCCGGCCCCACACGATGCTCAGCCCCGCGCGCGGGTCCACCCGGCGGGACAGCGCGGCCGGCACCTCGGCGGCGAGCTTCGCCGCGGCCATCACCAGGTCCGTGGTCAGGTGCGGCCGCGCGCTGTGGCCGCCGGGGCCGTCCAGCACCAGCTTCAGCCGGTCCGCGGCCGAGGTGATCGGGCCGACCCGCAGGCCGATCCGGCCGACCTCCACCTTCGGGTCGCAGTGCAGCGCGAGGATGCGCTCGACACCGTCGAGCACGTCCGCCTTGATCGCGTCCAGCGCGCCGCCCGGCATCACCTCCTCGGCCGGCTGGAACAGCAGCCGCACCGGGCGCGGCAGCCGGCCGAGCCGGTCCAGCTCGGCGAGTACCAGCCCCGCGCCGAGCACCACCGTGGTGTGCGCGTCATGGCCGCAGGCGTGGGCCTGGCCCTCCACGGTCGAGCGGTACGGGACGTCCTTGCGGTCCGGCACCGGCAGCGCGTCGAGGTCGGCGCGCAGCGCGAGCCGGCCCCGCCCGTCGTCGGCCGAGCCGATGTCGCAGACCAGGCCGGTGCCGGACGGCAGCACGCGCGGCTCCAGCCCGGCCTGCGCCAGGCGGGCCCTGACCTGTTCGGTGGTGCGGAACTCCTGCCGGCTGACCTCGGGGTGGCGGTGCAGGTCGCGACGGAAAGCGATCAGTTCGGCGCGCAGCTCGTCGCTCACTGCGGCGTCTTCCGGCGCGCCGGACGGCGCTGAGGGTGAGTCATTCACCCAAGTCACGGTATGCCCCACGACCTGCTCCTCATCGGGTGATCAGAAAAACGATGTCCTGTTGTGCTCACGGGGAGGAGAAAGAATCGCCCGATCGGCGCATACCTGGTCATCCTCTGGGGTATGCCCTCCCTTTTGGGGCTAGGCCACCAACACTTCCATACTCCCGCACCCCCGTCCCAGAAGCGAGCCAACGCGCTCCCCGCGCGGGCCGGCACCTACTCGTCGACGGTGCAGGGGCCAGGGCCCAGCCGGTGGGGAGGCGGCGTCTCCGGCGCGCTGTGTCCGGGATGGAGCCGGCCGCGCTTGGTGCGTCGCTGATCAACCCGCTGCGATGTCGGCCTCGATCGCGTCGACGACATCCCTCAACTGGGAGCGGGCCGTGATGCCCAACTTGGGGAAGGCGCGGTAGAGGTGCGAGCCGACCGTTCGGGGGGACAGGAACAGCTTCTCCGCAACCTCACGGTTGGTCAGGCCGGTTGCCGCCAGCCGCACGATCTGCTGCTGCTGGGGCGTGAGCGCGGTGAAGGCGTTCGGCTCGGTTGTGCTCGTCTGTGCTCCCGCTGCCCGTAGTTCAGCCTGCGCGCGCGCCGTCCAGGGCCGGGCCCCCAGCCGCCGGAAGGTCGCTTCGGCCTCGGCCAGCGACGGGCGCGCCTCTGCGATACGGCGCCGCCGGCGCAGCCACTCCCCGTGCGCGAGCAGCGCCTGAGCCCGCTCCATTGGCCTGCGGCCGAGCACCGGGTCCGTCAGTGCCCGGGTGAAGTACGGCTCGGCCTCGTCGGGCGTGGAGAGGATGGCCCGGCTCAGCTGGACCAGGACCGCCCTGCGCGGCGCGAGATTGCCCGCGCTCTTCAAAGAGCGCTCGGCTGCGTCCACGGCGAGGGTGGCCTCGTCGTTCCTGCCGCAGCGGGCCGCGGCCGACGCGAGTTGGGGCAGGGCCGGGTAGGAGAGGTGGTAGTGGGTGGGATGGCCGTGGCCGTCGAAAAGGGCGCGGTAGTGCTGGTACGCCGTCTCGTGGTCGCCTTCCGCGGTGGCGGCGGTGCCCAGTGCACGGTGGGCGAGAACCATGATCCCACGGCTCTCCGCGGGGTCGACGAGTTCCAGGGCGTACCGGGCCTGGTCGCGGGCTCCGGCCAGGTCGCCACGCAGCGCGCGCACCATGGCGTCGGTGGCCGCGGAGCATGCGGCGGCGTGGTCCAGGCCCGCGGCGGACGCGACGGCCGCGAGTTCGGCGCAGGCCGTCTGCGCGCGGGCCCAGCGGCCTTGGTCGAGGTAGGCGAGGGCGGCAGTACCGCTCAGGCCGTTGGGGACCGGTCCCTTGGAGGCCCAGGACGCGAATGCGGTGTCGAAGGTTCCTGCGGCCAGGTCCGTCTCGTCGATCAGCCACGCGGCGATGGCCAGCAGGGTGAGAAGGTCAGGCTGATCGCTCACGGCCTTGACCAGGGTGGGCAGCCGCGACGGGAGACCGGGTTCGGCGGCCTCGGGACGCGCGACGGTCCTGGCCCAATCGGCGAGCAAGGTCCCCTGATCGGGGAGCGTGAGGCCATCGGGCTGCGTGGACGCCGATGCGACGGAGGCGTCGGCGTGCGTCAACAACCCTTCGATTTCCCGCAGTTGGCTCGGGTCGGACGAGTAGAAACCGACTACGGATGCCGCGGCCACGGCCTCCACAGCGGCGGCGGGGGCGGTGTCCAGGAGCATCCGGGCCGGGCGTATGAGCTGCCCGAACGCGGCGCTGTGCGAGGTGGTCATGGCCATGAGTCGTCCGACCTGCACGGCGGCGAGCGCCGCGGCCGTCGGGTCGTCCGTGTCGGCGCGGGTCCGCGCAGCCAGTCGTTCGACGGTGCTCAGCTTGCCGGTCAGGACCGCCGTACGGGCGGCGGTGACGAGCAACCGGGCGCGCTCGGCCTGGACGGGGTGCAGTTGCGCGGCGCGCTCCAGCAGGTGCGTGGCGGCGGAGTATCCGCTGCGGCGCCGCGCGCGGTCGGCGCTGTTCTCGAGCTCGGTGGCCACCCGCGCGCTCGGCCCGGTCGTGGCGGCTGCGAGGTGCCAGGCGTATCGGTCGGGGTCGCGCTCGCGGTACAGCCCGGCCAGTTCCAGGTGGGCGGTGCGGCGCTCGTCGGCGGGGGCGGCCTGGTGGACGGCGAGGCGCACCAGTGCGTGGGCCGCGACCAGCCGTCCCCCGGACCGGCGCACGAGCCCGGCCTTCTCGGCGGGGGCCCACACCGGATCTCCGCTGCCCGGGAGCCACGACAGCAGTGGCTGCGGCGGATCGTCGGCGTCCGCCGTTGCCAGGCGTACGATCGCGCGCCTTGTCGCGTCGGGCAGGGCCGCCAGCCGTTTCGCGTAGACGAGCTCCAGCCGGTCGGTGACCGGCAGGGGGCCGTCGGCGTCGCTCAGAGGGTACGGGCGCTCCGCGGCGGCGCGCGTAAGCTCCACCAGCGCCAGCGGGTTGCCCTCCCCTTGATCGAGGATCCGCTCGCGGGTGGCCGGATCGGTCTCCTCCGGCAGCCCGGCGAGCAGCAGCCGCGCCGCGTCCCGGTCCAGGGGAGGCAGGTCGATGGCCTGCTGCCACGGCACGAGTTCTGGCAGGACACCGTCGTGGGTGGCCAGCACCATCGTCACGGGCTCGTCGGCCAGGCGCCGGGCAGCGAAGGAGAGGGCGTCGAGCGAGGCGCCGTCGGTCCACTGGGCGTCGTCCATCACCAGCAGTACCGGGTGGTCGGCGGCGAGATCCGACAGCAGGGTGAGCACGCCCATGCCGATGAGCATCGGGTCAGGCGCCTCGTTCCGCTCGCCCAGTCCGAACGCGGTGCGCAGCGCGTCGCGCTGTCTGGGGGGCAGCCCGTCGATGCCCTCGCGGACCGGCCGCAGCAACTGATGCAGGGCGGAGAACGCCAGGTCGGCCTCGGACGGGACGCCGGCGGCGCGCAGCACCCGCCCGCCTGACGCCCCGAATCGCCCGGCGGCCCGAGTGACCAGGGTGGTCTTGCCCGCTCCGGGCGCCCCGATGATGACCAGTACCCCGCCCGTGCCGCGCGCCGCGTCCACAACGGCGAGGATTTCGTCCTGCTCCGCCTGCCTGACGGCCGAGGACTCCGTGTGGGGCGCGTCGTCCTGTTCGGTGGCTCCCGTGGCGTGCTCATCCACCAGATCTCCAGACGTCGCGGGCGCGGTGCGGGGCCGTGGCCCGGTGGATGGCGTCCGGCCTGCTCCATCGACGTTACCAGGCGTTTTCCACCGCGACGGGGGCTGCGGGCGCAGGTGCAGTCAGGTGTGCGATACCGCCGGCACCGGTGCCCGTCCCAGGCTGGGACCCGTCCGAACAGACGTAGGAGAAAGCCATGTCCCTCACCTCTCCCGCCCCCTCCGCCACCGCGAACGGGCAGGGTGCCGCTGCGAACGGCGCCCTCGAACCGACGGTCAGCACCATCGAGCTCGGTGATGTGCAGATCCACCGCGTCATCGAGTTCTCCGACACGACACCGATGACGACGGACGTCTTCTTCCCCAACAGCGAGCCCGAGGAGTGGAAGCTCCACACCGAACTGCTGGCGCCCCACCACTGGGACCCGGCCACCGACCTCACCCGCGCCGCCACCCAGTCCTGGGTGCTGCGCAGCGAGGGCAGGATCATCCTCATCGACACGGGCGCCGGCAACGACAAGTACCGGCCACTGCAGCCGATCTGGTCCTATCTGCGCACCGACTACCTGGCCAATCTCGCCGCGGTCGGCATCCGGCCCGAGGACGTCGACATCGTCGTCAACACCCATCTCCATGATGACCACGTCGGCTGGAACACCCGCTTGGAGGGCAGGGACTGGGTGCCCACCTTCCCGAACGCCACCTACCTCATGCCGCAGCGCGACTTCGAGTACTGGAAGCCCGAGAACCTGCACAACACGGTGTTCGGGCGGGGCAACCAGAACGTCTACGAGGACAGCATCGACCCGGTCGTCGAGGCCGGCCTGGTAGAGGTCTGGGACGAGTCGTACACCATCGACGCCAACCTCCGCCTCGAGCTGGCCCCCGGGCACACCCCCGGCGCGTCGATCATCCACCTGGAGTCCGCGGGAGACCGCGCCGTCTTCGCCGGTGACCTGCTGCACGGCGCGATCCAGGTGCACGAGCCCCACATCAACAGCTGCTTCGAGGAGGACGAGGACGGCGCCCGCGCGAGCCGAGCGCGGATGTTCGCCCACGCCGCCGACAACAACGCCCTCGTTCTGCCGGCCCACCTGCCAGGCCACGGCGCCTTCGAACTGCGTCGGCGCGGTTCCGGCTTCGAACTCACCAACTGGGCGCCCTTCTCCCGGACCTGACCACGACGCCCGACCTGCGTACGACGACGGCGCGGGGCTGTGGGAAGGCGCCTGGTTCCAGGGCCGCAACCAGCGGGACGGCAACCAATGGGCCAGCCGATCACAGGTGCAGAAGGCCGAGCCCGGAACCGCGTTCGCCTACACGGTCCTCGGCTCGGTGCCCGTGCCCATCGTCCGCTGGGGCTCCCTTCGCCCGCACACCCGCAGGGCCAAGCCCGCAGAAGGACACGAGAGATGAGCCACCGCCCCGATCCCGTCGTCACCACAACACAGGGGGCCATCCGCGGTCTGCACCTACACGACGGCATCGCCGCATTCCTGAACATCCCCTACGCCGCTCCTCCCCACGGCGGCGGCAGGTTCGCACCGCCCGAGCCGCACACGTCGTGGAACGGCGTGCGGGACGCCCGCATGCCGGGCCCCAACGCACCGCAGTCCGAGCGCAAGCTCGGCAGCATCGACATGTCCCCGTACTTCGGAACCGGTTGGAGCCGCGGCGAGGACTACCTCACCGTCAACGTCTGGACGCCCGCTGTCATGCACGGCGGCCTTCCCGTGATGGTGTTCGTCCACGGTGGCGGCTTCGTCGCCGGCTCGACACGGTCCGCCTTGTACGACGGAAGCGCCTTCGCCCGCGACGGCGTCGTGCTTGTCACACTCAACTACCGGCTCGGCATCGCCGGTTTCCTCGACCTGCCCGAGGCGCCCGCCAACCGCGGCCTGCTGGACGTCGTCGCCGCGCTGCACTGGGTGAACGAGAACATCGCCGCGTTCGGCGGTGCTCCGGACAACGTCACGCTCTTCGGCCAGTCAGCCGGGGCGACCATGGTCGGCGGCGTCCTCGCCGCCCCCGAGGCGGCAGGGCTCTTCCGCAGGGCGATCGTGCAGAGCGGCAGCGGCCTGGGAGCCTTCACCACCGAACAGGCCGCCCGCGTCACCGCCGCTGCCGCCGAGGCCCTCGGCATCAAGCCGCACGTGGACGCCTTCGCGGAGATCCCGGACGAGCGTCTGGTGGCCGCCGCCGCCAAGCTCGCCGGGATCGCATTGGAAACCGCCACCCACCGCGACCCGATGATCGGCCTCACGCCCTTCGGTCTGGTCCTGGACACCCAGCCCGCCGTATCCGTCGCTGCCGGACAATCGTCCGACGTCGACCTGCTCGTCGGGACCAACGCCGAAGAAGGCCGCCTCTACCTGGTCCCCGTGGACAGGTTCTCCTCCTCGACCGCCAAGGATCTGGAGGAGACGGCGGCGCGCTCGCACCCGAACCCGGCCCGGCTCATCGAGACGTACCGCACGACGCGTCCCGACGCGTCCTACGGCGAGCTGCGCTCAGCCATCATGGGCGACGCCTTGTTCGGCGTGGGCAGCCGGGCCCTGGCCGATGCCCATGCTGGTCGGGCCGGGTCCGCCACCTTCGCCTACGAGTTCGCCTGGCGCTCGCACGCCCTGGACGGAGAGTTCGGCGCCACGCACGCGGTCGAGTTGCCCTTCGTCTTCGATCTCACGCACCTGCCCCGACTGCACGGCCCCGCCGCCCTCCTCGGCCCGGACCGGCCCCCGGCGGATCTCGCGGCAGACGTACACCGAACGTGGGTCCGGTTCGCCAGGACCGGTGGCCCCGGCTGGGACCCCTACGACACCGAGCGCAGGGCCACGATGCGCATCGATGCCGAGTGGACCCGAGTCGACGACCCCACGGCCGCGAACGACAGGCGTGGAGCTGATGTGTGTGCCCCAGAGCGCGTTTGAGCAGTTCAGTGGGCTTGGCGTAGGGGTTCGGGGCCGGGCCGGGCGGCGGGTCGTCCACGGACGGTCCCGGGTAGGTCAAGACGTGGCAACCCGGGGGGACCGCTCACGGCCTCCCCAGGCGATACACCCCACCGCCGCCACACACAGCGCACCCCCGGTGACGAGGGCGGCCGTGCCCGACCAGGCGCCGGCGACCAGTCCGCCCCGCATGTTCCCGAGGTCGGGCCCGGCCTGCCCGACGATCTGCTCGGCCGCACCGACCCGTCCGAGCAGGGCGTCCGGCGTGTGGAGCCGTACGACCGTCCCGCGGGAGACCACCGCCACGGTGTCGGCCGCACCGGCGACCACGAGGCAGCCGAGCGCCGCCCAGGGGCGCGTCGCGAGCCCGAAGCCCATCAGCGCGACCCCCCACAGCGCGGACCCGCAGAACATGACGGCCCCGGGCCGTGCCCGCCGGGTGAACGCCCCGGACAGCACCGACGCCGCGATCCCGCCGACCGCGATCGCGGTGAGGAACAACCCGAGGGTGCGCGGACTCCCGCCGAACCGTTCGGCGTTGACCAGCGGGAAGAGGCTGATCGGCATGGACAGCACGGTGGCGGCCAGATCCGTGAGCAGGGCCGCCCGGACCACCGGGGTGCGGGCGAGGAACGCCAGGCCGTCGGCGATTCCGCGCAGCCCGGGCCGGGCCGGGGCACCGGCGCCCGCGGCCGTACCCCGGGGCGAGGGAGGCAGGCCGTACAGCCCGTACAGCCCGGCGGCGAAGGAGACCGCGTCGACCAGGTAGCACCCGCCGACGCCCCACACCCCGATCACCAGGCCGCCGAGGGCGGGCCCGACCAGCATCTGCGCCTGGAAGGCGACCCGGTTGAGCGCGAGCCCGGCGGCGAGCGACTCCTTGGGCAGCAGTTGCGGCAGGAACGCCCCCGCGGCGGGCCCGGAGAACGCGCCGAAGGACGACTGCACGGCGAGCAGCCCGAGGACGGCGGCCACCGGGGCGGGCCCGGCGAGCCCCTGGACGGCGAGCAGCGCCGAGCACACCGCCTGGCCGGCGGCCGCCAGCAGGCACAGCCGCCGCCGGTCCACCCGGTCCGCCACCGACCCGGCCCACAGCCCGAGCACGACCACCGGCAGTGCCTGCGCCAGCCCGACCGCGCCGCTCCACACGGTGCTACCGGTGGTCTGCCACACCTGGTACATGACGGCGACGAGCGTCATCTGCCCGCCGAAGCCGGAGACCGCCCGCCCGGTCCACAGCCGCCGGAAGACCGGGGAGGCACGCAGCGGCGCGGTGTCGACCAGTAAGTGCCTCACTGCCATTCCGGGTCCTGTGCGAGCTGCGCGGCGATCCGGTCGTGGAAGCTGCGGCGGGCCAGCGCGGCGCGCATGTCCTCGACCACGCGGCTGAGCGGGTACGGCAGTTCCGCCTCCAGCTCGGCGCTCGCCCGCTCGGTGGCCCGCCACTCCGCCGCCAGCCGGCCCGTCAGGCGCTTGGCCTTCGCGGTCAGCGTCACCTTCTTCGTCCGCGCGTCCGCGCCCGGCACGGTCCGCACCAGCCCGGCCGTCCGCATCGCCGCGACCTTCTGGCTGACCGCGGAGTGCGTCAGGCCCACGGACGCGGCGAGTTCGGTGATCGTCATGGGGCCGCGCGCGTGCAGCCGCAGCAGCTCCCCCACGTGCGTGGGCCTGATCTCGCCGAGCGCCGCCGCCGCGTAGATCCGCGCGATGTCGTCGTCCATCTCGCGCATCAGCACCCACAGCGGCCGCCACAGCCCCTCCTCGCTGGGGTCGCTTCCCGCCGCGCTCCCGGGCACCTGCTCCTTGCCGTCCATTCCACGAATGTAACAGCACTTATATAAGCACTGTCAAAGAGCGGCCGGGCGACGGAGGCGGGTTCCTAGCTCCCGCCGCCGGAGGCTGCGGGGGACGGCGTGGCGGGGCGCGGGCAGGACGAGGGGGAGGTGCGGGTGAGCTGCCAGCCGGGGGCGGTCACGACGATCCGGACCGGCTGCCGGGTGGGTTCGGGGGACACCTCGCCCGGGAGTGTCGCGGCGGCGGGGAGCGCCGAGGGCCACGCTTCGGCGGCGGTGCAGGCGAGTTGCTCCATCGCGAGCGCGTCGAGCCGGGGCCCGGCGGAAGGCAGCCGCACGGTGACCGTACGGCCCTGCACGCTCACCGGCGCGGCTACCGGGTACCGGGGCAGGTGCGTGGTGAGGTCGGGGCGCCCGGCGGCGGCGGGCCCGGCCAGCAGCAGGTCCACCGCCGCCGCCTCCGGCTCCGCCTGGTCCGGCACCGTGTGCTCGGCCGCCTGGAGCCGGCCGTCGGCGTCGAGGAAGTAGACCAGCGCGACGCGCACCGCGGCCGGGCCGCTGGGCAGCGCGTCCGCGGGCACGCCCACGTCGATGACGCCGGTGGTGGGCACCCCGCACCCGGCGAGCAGCGCCAGCGCGGCGGCGCCCGCCGCACCGGCCGCGCCGGCGTGCCATGCCCGCACGCCTCCTGCCCCGCGCCGTACCCTCACGTGTCCTCCCCCGACGGCACACCCGCCGGCACACCCGCGGGCCGCTCCGGCAGCTCCGGCAGCTCCACCGTGAAGACGGCGCCGCCGCCCGCCGCGTTCTCCGCCCGGACGGCCCCGCCGTGCAACCGCACGTTCTCCGCGGTGATCGCCAGCCCGAGCCCGCTGCTCTCGCTCCGGGTGCGCGCCGAACTCGCCTTGTAGAACCGATCGAAGACGTGCGGCAGCGCCTCCGGCGCGATCCCGGGCCCGCCGTCGGCCACCACCAGCCGCACCCCGGGCGGTTCCGCGTGCCGTGCCAGCGTCACGCTGACGGGCGGGGCGCCGTGCCGCAGCGCGTTGCCGACCAGGTTCGCCACCACCACGTCGAACCGCCGCGGGTCCACCGCCAGCCGCAGCTGCTCCGGCCCGGGCAGCCGTACCTCCACGCGTTCCTGCCAGCCGCGCGCGGCCAGCGTGCGCCGCACCGACTCGGCCAGGTCGATCTCGTCGAGGTGGAGTTCGGCCGCGCCCGCGTCGAACCGGGAGACCTCCATCAGGTCGTTCACCAGCCGCACCAGCCGCTCGGTCTCCTCACTGATCAGCCGCACCGCCTCGGCGGTGCCGTGCTCCAGGCCCGCCGCCTCCTCGTCCAGGACGTCGGTGACCGCCGACATCGCGGCGAGCGGCGTGCGCAGCTCGTGCGAGACGTCCGCGGCGAACCGCCGGGCCTGCGCCTCCATCCGGCGCAGCTCGGACACCGAGCGCTCCAGCGCCACCGCCGTCTCGTTGAACGCCGCCGACAGGTCCGCGAGTTCGTCCGAGCCGTTGACGCTGAGCCGGGTGTCGAGGTGCCCCGCGGCCATCCGGCGGGTGGCCTGGCGCAGCGCCCGCACCGGGCGCAGCACCCCGCGGGCGACGAACAGCGCGAGCAGCACCGCCAGGCACAGCGCCGGCAGCGCGGCGCGCTCGACCGACCCGACCAGCGCGGTGACATAGCGCTGCTCGGTGGTCTGCGGCACCACGAGGTAGCAGGCCAGCCCGGACGCGACCCGCCCGCCGTCCCCGGTGCCGTAGACGACGGGCAGGCCGACCACCAGCGAGGAGCTGCCGCCGGTGTGCACGCGCTGGAAGACGGCGACGTTGCGGGTGCGCACCGACTTCCGCAGTTCCGCGGTGAGTTCGGGGAAGCGGTCGCCGGGCTGCGAACCGGCCCGCAGCCCGCCGTAGGTGGCCAGCACCCGCCAGTGCTGGGAGCGGTGCGTGGCGGCGAGGTTCTCCACCAGTGCGGTCAGATCCTGCTGCCCGGGCCGGGACGGGATGCCGGGCGTCAGGGCGTCCACGCTGTCGCGGAACTGGTTGACGACGGTGTCCTGGCTCTGCTGGAGCACACCGGTGCGCGCCTCGCGGAAGGTCAGGGCTCCGGTGCCGAGCGCGCTGACCGCCGCGATCAGGGCGAAGCCGGCGACGAGGCGGAAACGCAGGCTGCGTACGGCTCCGGGCATCCTGGCCATGGCGTCCGGCCGACCTCACACCGCGCGGAAGCGGTAGCCGAAGCCGCGCACCGTCTCGATGCAGTCCTGGCTCCCGCCGGACGCGCGGGAGTCGTCGGAGGCGGCGCCGGCAGCCGGGCCGGATGCCGCACGCGCGCCCGGCCCCGAGCGTCCGCCGCTGCCGCTGCCGCTGCCGCTGCCGCCGAGCTTGCCGCGCAGCCGCTTCACACACGCGTCCACCAGCCGCACGTCGCCGTGGTAGCTGTGCTCCCACACCTGTTCCAGCAGCTGCTGGCGGCTGAGCACCCGTCCCGGGGACGCCGACAGCGCCAGCAGCAGCCGCAGTTCGGAGGGGGCGAGCGGCACCGGCCGGCCGCGGTAGGTGACGGCCATGGCGGTGCGGTCCACCACGAGGTCGCCGTAGGTGCTCGGCGCCGGCCGGGTGCGGCCGGCCGCGTCGGGGTCGGCGCGGCGCAGCACCGCGCGTATCCGCGCCTCCAGCACACCGGCCCGCACCGGCTTGACCACGTAGTCGTCGGCGCCCGCCTCCAGGCCGACCACCACGTCCACGTCGTCGCCGCGGGCGGTCACGATGATGATCGGGACCTGGTGGTGGTCACGTATCCGCCGGCAGACGTCGAGCCCGCGGATGCCCGGCAGCATCAGGTCGAGCACCACGACGTCCGGCCGGTAGGGCCGCAGGAGGTCGAGCCCCTCCTCCCCGGTGGGCGCGGACTCGACGGTGTGCCCGCGGTGCCGCAGCGCTACTTCCAGGCCCCGCCGGACGGCGGGGTCGTCTTCGATCAGCAGGACGCGGGGCACGCGCATCAGTATGTGGTCGCCCTGCGGGCGAGCGGCACGCCGGGACCGCTCCCGGGGCAACTGTTGCAGAACGGTCACACGGGCCGCGGGCCCTCCCACCGCCCCCCAGCAGGCACATCAGGCCGACTGTTACGGCTTCGTGACCGCGCGGGCCAGAGGTCATCATCTCCGGGCACGAGCCTGGAGCCGTTACGCACCGTACGCGGCCGCCCGGTCCCCCTCCCCCGCCGCCGTGGCACCGGTGCGCCGTCATGCCGTAGACCGGAGAGGACATGGAATGGGCACCAGGGCACGCAGGCGGAGGGCGACCGCACCCGCGGGCAGGGGCGCGGGCAGGCGGGCACCGGCCCGTCGCGGCCCGTATCTGCTCTTCGGACTGGTCTTCCTGGCGCTGCTCGGGGTGACGCTCGCCACGGTGCGCTCGGGCGGCCAGGCCCACGCCGGCACGTCGGCGGCAGCGGACGGCGGCACGGACCGTACAGCCGGGAGCGGTGCCCCCTCGGCCGGGGCCACGGCGCCCGCGGCCGGCTCGCCGAAGACCTCCGCACCGAGGACCTCGGCTCCTCAGACCACGGCCCCGAAGACCACGTCGCAGGCCCCCACCACCCAGAGCGTCCCGGCGCATGGCTCGGGCAGCTTCACCACGGCCGACGCGTCGGCGAAGGCGGTCGGCCACGGTGACATCCGCCGCTACGAGGTGCAGGTGGAGGGCGGCACCGGGGTCGCGTCGCAGGCCGCGGCGAAGGAGATCCAGGACATCCTGGCCGACTCGCGCGGCTGGACCAAGGACGGTCGGGACGGCTTCCAGCTCGTCTCGTCCGGCCCCGCCGACTTCGTGATCAAGATCGCCACCCCGGACACGGTGGACGCCATCTGCGGCGCCGCCGGCCTGCACACCCACGGCGAGGTCAACTGCGACGTCGGCGCGACGGTGGTGGTCAACCTCAAGCGCTGGCTGCTGGGTTCACCGCAGTTCCCCGGGCCGATCGAGGACTACCGGGCGCTGATCATCAACCACGAGGTCGGCCACCGCATCGGCCACGGCCACGAGGGCTGCCCGGGCGCGGGCAAGCTCGCGCCGGTGATGATGCAGCAGATCGACGGGCTGCACGGCTGCAAGGCCAACGCCTGGCCGTACGACAGCAAGGGCCGCTACATCCAGGGGCCGTCGGTCGCCTGACGGACCGATCGCCTTTGCGGGCACGGCAGTTGGCGGAAAGTCCCGCCGGCGCTCAGCGCAGGGGGCCGAGCAGCCGGGCGTACAGGTCGAGCAGCGGTGCCGACTCGGTCTGCCAGGACCACTGGCGCAGCACCTCCACCTTGTCGTACGCCTTGCGGTAGCGGCGCGGGTTGGTCAGCACCGCGCCGACCGCGCGGACGAAGTCGGCGGTGTCGCCGGCCCGGAACACCTCGCCGTTGCCGGCCTCGAGGGTGGCCGCGGACATCGCCCGCACGTCGGAGACCACCACCGGCAGCCTGGCGTGGGCGTATTCGTAGTAACGGGTGGCCAGCACCGTCTGGTGGTACGGCAGTTGGTGCACCGGCAGCACCCCGATGTCGGCCGAGGACAGGAACGCGGGCACCTCGGGCACCGGCACGTACGGCACCACGTGCAGCCGGGCGTGCACGCCGATCTGGGCGGCGCGGTCGCGGAGTTCGGCCAGGTACGGGTGGTCGGGGTCGGGCACGACGAAGGCTGCGTGCAGGTCGTAGAGCTTCGGCAGCGCCTCCACCACGGTGGACGGGCCGCGGTCGGGGGTGACCGGGCCGGTGTGCACCAGCAGCGGGACGTCCGGTCCGAGCCGGCAGTGGGCCCGCACCCCGTCGTCGCGGCCGGCGGGCGGCGCGGTCATCGGCGGGGTGTTGCGGACCACCGTGGGCAGCGTGGACAGGTTGTGCCGGACCAGCAGTTCACCGGCGAGGCGGTCCCCGACGGTGACCACGCCGTCGGCCTCGCGGGCGTACGAGCGCAGCAGCGCGTCGTCGGCGACGGCCGCCCGGCGGGTGGCGGCGGGGATGCGCGGCGGCGCGTCCCACACCACCTCGATCCGGTGGCCCGCGCCCTCCGCGCGCAGCGCCGCCCGGATCGCCAGGGCCAGCGCGCGGTGCCCCAGCGCGTGGATCAGGTGCGGGCGGACCGCGTCGAGCACCGGCCCGTACGCGACCTCCTCGTCCAGCAGGGACGGGTCCAGCCGCCGCCAGGCGCGGCGGCCCAGAAGCAGGCGGGCGAGTTCCGCGGCGAGGTCGTCGAGGCGGGTGTCGGGGCTGCGGCGGCGCTCCACCGCGGCGCGGTACTGGGCTCCCCGCAGGCCGGTCCAGCCGGCGCGTACCGCCAGCCGCGCCGACGTCAGGCCGTGCCCGGCCCGGGCGAACGCCTGGAGCGGCAACGGGCGGTGCACCACGTCGAGTTCGGCGGCCCGGGTGGCGCTCAGCAGGCGGTGCGCGGCCAGCAGGGCGGTGCGGCGCTCGTAGGACTCCGCGGCACGGTAGGCCAGCGGCCAGCGCAGGCCCGGGCGCGGGCGGCGCTCGCGGTGGGCGCCGAGCGCGGCGCCGGCGGCCACTTCCCTGACGGTGACCTCCGGTTGGGTCTGCCGGGTGGTCACCGCCGGGCCGGCGCCGACCAGGGTGACGGCGTACCCGGCGGAGTTCGCCGCCGCGGCCACGCGCAGGGCTCGGGAGTCGCCGTCCAGTACGCCATCCGTCACGATCGCCACGCGCAGCGTCGGCCGGGCTGAGGGCTCCGCCATTCCCGTATCCGACCCTACGGAAGTGAACGAACGCGACCCTCCGGGTTGCCTCGGGCTGTCGGTTGAGGGACCACCTGCCGGTGGGGGCCTCCCTCCGGGCTGCCCCGTCCGCCGGGTGCCGGGACCTTGCGGCCCGTCGTGGCTGGTCGCGCAGTTCCCCGCGCCCCTTCGGGCGCGAGCTTCTTTCGCGGAAGAGCCGAGCAACACAGGGGCGCGGGGAACTGCGCGACCAGCCCACCACCGGCGGGTGGTCCCTCAGCCGACAGGACACACCACCCCGGGGGGTCAGGGGCACCCCGCTTACGTGAGGTTGTGGAGGGTGCGGGCCTTGTCGGTGATGTCGGTGAGGAAGGTGTGGGCGCGGGGGGAGGCCGCGGTGGTGAGCCACTCCTGGTCGATGTCGCAGACGGTGATCGTCACCCCGGTGCCGGCCAGCGCCAGCGGCAACGTGTGCACGACGGTGGAGGGGAAGGAGAGCACCGCGCGCCCGATCGGCCCGCGGCGGGCGACGAGTTCGAGCGGCAGGTCCGGCCGTACGATCTCCAGCCCGGTCTCCGCGGCGAGCCGGTGGAGCTTCGCCGGGGCCTCCCGGCGGTGCGCGAAGTACCGCCGGGCACCGTGGCGTTCGGCGAGCCCGCGGACGACGGCGAGGTAGCGGTCGGGGTCCACGACACCGGTCTCGACCAGCGAGGTGCCGATCAGGTCGGTGCCCGCGAGGGTCCGCGGCGGCCCGAACCGCCCCCGGGTCCAGGCGAACCGGTTGGCGCGCAGCGCCATTCCGGGCGGCGGCGTCGCCGGCATCGCGCTGAACAGCTCGATCCGGGAGCGCCGCCGGGGGGTGAGCCGTCGGCGCGCGCTGCGGGCGAAGACGCCGAACGCCACGTCCGCCGGGGAGCGCCGCTTCCCGCTGCGGTGCCAGCGCACCAGCTTCCCGCGCCGCGCCAGGATCTCGGTGAACTCCATGGTCGCGGTGCCGTCGTCGACGACGGTGATGTCCTTGGCCCGGCACAGCGGCAGCAGCACCTGCACCAGCCGGGAGAACGGGTCGCCGATCACCAGCCGCTTCACCCGTATCAGGGTCGGTGCCAGCGCGAACGCGGTCCGCAGCAGCCCGCCGCGGCCGCCGCGCGCCTCGTACCACCGCACCGACGCGCCCTCGTCCCGGGCGAGTTCGGCCATCCGCCGCAACTGGCCGCGGCTGGTGGGGTCGGCGGGCGAGAGCACCACCACGGTCAGCGGCGCGACCTGCTCACCCGGTGCGGCCGGCGGCCGGACGTGGGCCCACTCCAGCACGTTGAGCAGCTGCACGGGCGACTCGACGAGCGCGACGGCACCCGGTGGGGCGGGCCGGTCGGCCATTCGGCTTCCTTTCGGTGGGCGGCCGCACGCGTCCGCCGTCAGCTCGGCCCGCGCCCGCGTGCGGCTCCTTCCGCGGAGGGAGCCGCACGCGCGGGCGCGGGCGATGGGGTTGGTGCCCGGGCGGAGCGGTCAGACCGTCGCGTCGGCCGTCTGCTGCGCCTCGGCCTCCGCCTCGGCCACCACGCCGGCCACCCGGCGCAGCTTCTTCATCGGGCCGATCTCGCCCTCGTAGACCTTCTTCACGCCGTCGCCGAGCGAGGTCTCGATGATGCGGATGTCGCGCACCAGGCGCTCCAGGCCCTGGGTCTCGACGGACGCGGCCTGGTCCGAGCCCCACATGGCGCGGTCGAGGGTGATGTGGCGCTCCACGAAGACCGCGCCGAGCGCGACCGCGGCGAGCGTGGTCTGGAGGCCGACCTCGTGGCCGGAGTAGCCGACGGGGACGTTCGGGAACTCGGACTGGAGGGTGTTGATCATGCGCAGGTTGAGCTCTTCGTGCTTCGCCGGGTAGGTCGACGTGGCGTGGCAGAGCACGATGTTGTCGCTGCCGAGCACCTCGACCGCGTGGCGGATCTGCTTCGGCGTCGACATGCCGGTGGACAGCACCACGGTGCGGCCGGTGGCGCGCAGCGCGCGCAGCAGTTCGTCGTCGGTGAGGCAGGCCGAGGCGACCTTGTGCACCGGCACGTTGAACTTCTCCAGGAACTCCACCGAGGGCACGTCCCACGGGGAGGCGAACCAGTCGATGCCCCGCTTGCGGCAGTACTCGTCGATGGCGCGGTAGCCGTCCTCGTCGAACTCGACGCGGTGCCGGTAGTCGATGTACGTCATCCGGCCCCAGGGGGTGTCGCGCTCGATCTCCCACTGGTCGCGCGGGGTGCAGATCTCCGGGGTGCGCTTCTGGAACTTGACCGCGTCGCAGCCGGCGGCCACGGCCGCGTCGATCAGGGCGAACGCGTTCTCCAGGTCGCCGTTGTGGTTGATGCCGATCTCGCCGGTGATGTACACGGGCTGGCCGTTGCCGATGTGGCGGGAGCCGACGGCGCGGAGGTTGGCGGGGAGCGTGGTGGTCACGGCGTGTTCCTTCACTACGGGGGTTGGGACTGGGGGTTGGCGCGGGCCGGAAGCCCGGGGGACGCAGGAACCGGAAAGGCGAGGGGAGTTCGGGGCGGCCGGGCTCAGCGGGCGAGCGTGGGGCCGAGCAGCCAGGCGGCGATCTCGCGGATCGCGCCGTCGCCGCCGTCCCGGGTGGTCACCGCGCGGGCGGCGGCGCGCACCACGTCGTGGGCGCCGGCCACGGCGACCGGCCAGCCGACGAGGCCGAAGCACGGCAGGTCGTTGACGTCGTTGCCCGCGTACAGCACCCGCTCGGGGGCGATGCCCTGCTCCTCGCACCACTGCTTGAGCGCCAGGTCCTTGCGGTCGATGCCGTGCAGCACCGGCACCTGGAGCTTGCGGGCGCGGGCGGCCACGACCGGGTTGGTCTCGGTGGACAGGATCAGCACGGGGACGCCCGCGCGGCGCAGCGCGGCGATGCCGAGGCCGTCGCCGCGGTGCACGCTGACCGTCTCGTGGCCGTCGGCGTCGATCAGCACCCGGTCGTCGGTCTGGGTGCCGTCGAAGTCGAGGACGACCGCGTCGACGTCGTCGCGGCGGGGCGTGGTGACTCCGGCGTCGAGCAGCGGGGCGAGGGCGCGGGCCCGCTCCAGGTCGGCGGGCTCGTCGATCTCCAGCACCCGGGCCGGGTCGGTCCACACCAGGCTGGTGCGGCCGAAGAAGCGGTGCCGGGCGGCCCGGAAGCCGTCGGCGCGGAAGCCGTAGGCGGCGCCGGTCTCCAGCAGGTCCTGCGGACGGTCCTGGCGGCGCGGGCGGGTGGACTTGTCGTGGTTGACGCCCACGCCGTTGCCGCGGAAGTCGGCGCTGCCCGCGCCTTCGGCGCCGTGCGAGCCGTGCGAGCCGTGCGAACCGCCGGCCGCCTCGGCGCCGTCCGGGCCGTCGGCCCGCCAGACGAAGCCGTGGAAAGGCGCGACGGTGTGCGCGGTGTCGGCTCCGCCCTCGGTGATCGCCTCGACCACCCCGTCCAGTTCCTCGCCGGTGACGAAGGGGCTGGTGCACTGGACGAGCAGCACCACCTCGGCGGCCGCGCCGCTCATCGCCTCGTAGGCGTCCATCGCGTGCAGCACCGCGGCCTCGCTGGTCGCGGTGTCCCCGGCGATCGCCGCCGGGCGCAGCACCACCTCGGCGCCCGCCGAGCGGGCCACCTCGGCGATCGCCGGGTCGTCGGTGGAGACCACGGTCGCGGTGATCCGGCGGGCGGCGCCGCAGGCGCGCACCGCGCGGGCCACCAGCGGCACCCCGCCGACCGTCGCCACGTTCTTGCCGGGCACGCCCTTGGAACCGCCGCGGGCGGGGATCACGGCGAGGACCCGCGCCTCGCCGGCCGACGCGCGGGACGGCTCCCCCGCGGACGTGATCGTCTGGGTCATCGTGCGGCTCCTGTCGTGGGGGTCGTGCGGGCCGCGGTCGCGGCGGGACGCGCCGCTTCGGCGCGTGCGGGGCGCACCGGGGTGCGCGGACTCGTACGGAGGCAGGTGCGCGGGCCGGGCGGCGGCGTCCCGCCGCGCCCCGGGCCCGCGGTGCGCGGCCGGCTCACAGCTGGCCCCAGCGGCGGATGGCCGGGGCGACGCGCTGCACGCCCTGGCGGTAGGCGGTGCGGGCGGACTTGCGGATCATCCGGCGGGCGGCCTTGCGCACCCGGTTGCTGCCGCCGGCGGCGGTGGCCGCGCGGACCGCGGGCAGGCCCTCGGGGTCCAGGCCCTGGCGGGCGAGGATGCCGGGCAGGTAGCCGGGCGCGGTGCGCAGCGTGTAGTAGGGGGTCAGCCGCGGCAGCCGGCCGGCGGCGAGCAGGGCCCGTACGCGGGCCCGCAGGTCGGCGTACGGGTCGCCGAGCGCCACCCCGTGGGCGGCGGTCCAGTCCGGGTCGGCCTTGGGCAGTTCGCCGTCGTCGAGCTGGTCCCAGGAGGCCAGGCAGCCCGAGCCGAGGAAGTGGTGGTTGCCCAGCGGCTCGCGGATACCGAGGTCGGTGAGGATGGCCGTGGGTATGCCGCGGTAGAGCGACTCCAGCGCGGCGGTGGAGCTGACCGTGACGAGCAGGTCGGTGCGGTCGAGCACCTCGCCCATTGCCCCGTAGACCAGCGAGACGTTCGCCGGCGGCTCCAGCGACTGCATCAGGTGCTGGTAGGGGTGCTCCTCGACGTGCGTGGTCTGCTCGCCGGGCATGCTGCGCAGCTTCACCAGCACCTCGCGGTCGGGGTGCCGCCGGGCGTGCTCGACGGCCCGGCGCAGCAGGTACAGCCGGTCCGGGCGCTCGGCGGGCGCCGACGGCTGCACCGCGAAGGTCACGGTGAACGGGGTGCTCGGGTCGCGGCGGTAGGGCGCGCCGTCCAGGAACGGCAGCGCCGTCTCCACGATCGCGCCGGTCGGGAAGCCGACCCCTTCGTACACCGCGCGGAACCGCAGCGCGTCGTCGGTGCTGTTGGCGAGCACCACGTCGGCGCCGGCCCGCAGCAGCAGCCCGTCGGCGAGCTTCTCGTAGACCACGCCGACGTAACCGGTGACCACCACCGGCCGGTTGGCGTGGCCGCGCCAGGCACGGTCCAGGCCGTGCAGGAAGCACTGGATGGTGCCGCCCACGCAGGAGATGACGAGCACGTCGCAGGTGTCCGCGCTGACCTCGGCGAGGATCTCGGCGGTGGTCTGCTCGGTCATCGAGTCGGCGGTGATGCCGAGTTCGGCGAGTTGGCGCTGCGTGGGGGTGGCACGGCCGCGGAGGAAGCGGGCGTCGATCCGCGCGTCCGGCGCGATCCGGCGCGCGGTCAGCGCACCCCACTTCCAACGGGTGTCCGAATCGGCGATCACCGTGACCCGCAGGGGCCCTGACGTACGTTCTGGCACATCGCAGACAGTAGGAAGCAGGTGGGTGGAATGGACTAATCGAAGGCCAACGGAAGGTAAACAGAATGCCGATACTTCGCGAGCTGCGGGCCGTCGCAGAGGGCACACCCGGTCGACATTCTCCGTTTACCTGGAAGTACGAATTCGGCAAAGTACCGGGCCGGAGCGCGTCCTAAAGTAATCGGGTGGTCAAGCTCTCCGTCATCGTGCCGTTTTTCAATGTGCAGCCATTCGTCCCCGACGCGCTGAGAAGCCTGCGGGCCAACGCCCGCGACGACTTCGAGTTCCTGCTGATGGACGACGGGTCGACCGACCGGACCCCGCAACTCCTGGAGGAGGGCGTCGGTTCGCTGCCCGGTGCCCGGATCATCCGCCGGGACCACACCGGGGTCGCGGCGCTGCGCAACGCGGGCATCGACGCGGCGCGCGGCGAGTACCTGACGTTCATGGACGGCGACGACTGGCTCGCCCCCGGCTACCTGCCGCAACTGGTGCGCGCCATGGACGACTTGGACGTCGACTTCCTGCGCACGGACCACGTGCAGTGCACCGGCACCAGCCGCAATGTGATCCGCGCCCCGCACGGCCGGCGCAACGCCCGGATCGACCCGCGCTCCGCGATCCTGCCGGCCAACCGGCCCACGCTGGTGGACTACCCCTACTCCTGGGCCGGCGCCTACCACCGGCGGATCGTCGAACAGGGCCTGGTGCACATGCCCGAGCACCTGCGCACCGCCGAGGACCGGCCGTGGATCTGGCGGCTGCACCGCGAGGCGAAGTCCTGCGCGGTGGTCGGCCTGCTCGGCGTGCACTACCGGCGCGGGGTGACCACCTCACTGACCCAGATCGGCGACGAGCGCCAACTCGACTTCGTACGCTCCTTCGACCAGGTCATAGCCGAACTCGCCGGCGACCGGGACGAGGAGCGGTTCCTGCCCAAGGCGATCCGCAACTACTGCGCGATCATCGCCCACCACCTGGACAACATCGACCGGTTCGAGCCCGCGCTCGCCCGGCAGTTGAAGACACTGTCCGCCGCCGCGCTGGGCCGGCTGCCCGCGCAGTTGCTCGCGGACGCGCTCGACTCGATGGACGACGAACGCAGCGCCCGGGTCCGCCGGCTGCGCGGGCGGATGGCGGCCAGAGGCGACAGCGGCGGCCCCGGCGCCGACGGCGAGGCCGACGCGCGCGACAACGCGACCAGCGGATCGGTGATGGCGTGATGGCCCGTACCCAGCTCCTCCTCGCCTCGACCCTGTACGGGATGGCCACGCTCGCCGCGGCCGTCGACGCCGGTGCGCTGCCGCCCGCCGACCGCAGGGTGCTGGTGGTCAGCAACAACGCGGGCGTGCCCGAGACCCACGACGCCCCGGACCGGGCGCCCGGCTTCGAGCCGCTGCGCGGCCGCTTCGACAAGGTGGTGTCCTGGAACGAGGCGATCCGCCCGCTGCACCCGGGCGGCTGGTCCCCGCGCACCGACGAAGTCCCCATGTGGGAGCGGTACTTCCGGCAGCTGTGGCAGCTGGGCGAGGACGACCTGGACCTGGTGGTGGAGTCCCTCCAGGTCGCGCCCGCGCTCTCCTTCGCGCAGGTCTTCACCGGCGCGCCGATCACCGTCTACGCCGACGGCCTGATGTCCTACGGCCCGACCCGCAACAAGCTCGGGCTGCTGGTGGACACCCGGATCGACGCGCTGCTCCACCTGGACCTGGTACCCGGTCTGGAGCCGCTGCTGCTCAGCGAGTTCCAGGTGCCCTCGCGGGTGGTGCCCAGCGCGGAGTTCACAAAGGTGCTCGCCGAAGTGGCCGACGCCACCCGCGGCTTCGGCGCGGCGGACCCGGCGGACCCGGTCGACGCGCTGCCGCGCGACGCGGCGCTGCTGCTGGGCCAGTACCTGTCGGCGCTGGGCATCCTCAGCGTCGAGGAGGAGGAGCGGCTGCACCTGTCGCTGGTGCGCGGCGCGGTCGCCCTCGGCCACCGCAAGCTGGTCTTCAAGCCGCACCCGACCGCCCCGTCGCACTGGCTGGAGCCGCTGCGGCAGGAGGCGCGCACGCTCGGCGCCGAACTGACCGTGCTGGACACCCCGGTGCTGGCCGAGGTGGTCTACCAGCGCGCCCGCCCGGCCCTGGTGGCCGGCTGCTTCTCCACCGCGCTGCTCACCGCGTCCGCGCTCTACGGCATCCCCGTCGCCCGCAGCGGCACCAAGCTGCTGCTCGACCGGCTCGCCCCCTACCAGAACAGCAACCGGGTGCCGGTGACCATCGTGCACGCGCTGCTGCCCGACATCTCCGACGCGGCCGCCGTACGGGCCTGGACCCCGCCCTCGCCGGAGCAGGTGGCCGCCGACCTCACCCCGCTGCTGCACACCGTCGGGTACTGCATGCAGGCCGAGGCGTACCCGCATCTGCGGGCGGAGGCCGAGGCATGGCTGGCGGCCCACCTCGGGCCCGGGGTGCAGCCGTACTTCAAGCGCCGCCGGCTGACCTCGCTCGGGCTGCCCGGCGCGCTGCCGCCCAAGCGGTCGCTGGTGCCGCGGGTGCGGGCGGTCCGGCAGGTGGCGCGCGGCGCCCGCGCGCTGAAGAAGGCGACGCTCGGCTGAGCGCGGTGCGGGGCCAGGGGTACGGGCGGGCCCGGTGCGGCGGCCGGAGACGGGCGGTGCCCCGATTAACGGACACGGGAGCTCATACGCCCTGCCCTACGATGGAACAGTGAGCGACATCACCCGTGGGAGTCTGCGCGAACAGCCGACGCGCGCCGAGGCGATCCTCGCGGCCGGGCTGCGCGACGAGAAGAGGCGGCAGACCCGGCGGCACATCGCCGAGGTGGCCACCGGGCTGTTCCTCGAACACGGCTTCGCCCGGGTGACCATCGCCGAGGTGGCCCGCACCGCCGAGGTGTCGGTGAACACCGTCTACACCTACTTCCCCTCCAAAGAGGACCTGGTCTTCTACCCCGAGGAGGCGTCCGCGCAGCGGATGGTGCAGATGGTCCGGGACCGCGCGCCCGGCCAGTCCGCGGCCGGGGCGGTGCTCGCCGCGCTGCGCGGGGAGCTGCGGGCCGGGGACCGCATGGTCGGCCTCACCCAGGGGTTCGGCCGCTTCCTGGAGATGGTCCGCGCCGAGCCGACGCTCTCCGCCCGCCTGGACGCCACCAACCGCGAGATGGTCGACGCGCTCGCCGAGACGCTCGCCGAGGAGACCGGCGCGGCCGGAGGCGACCCCATGCCCCGCCTGGTGGCCTCCCAGCTCGGCTGGGCGCAGGAGCAGCTCTTCCGGGAGATCGGGGAGCGCTCGCGCGCCGGGCGCCCGCCCGGCACCGTCGCCGAGGACGCGCTGGCGCTGCTCGACTGCGTCGAGTCGCTGCTCGGTGACCGCGTCCTGGCGTACGCGACCCGCTGACCGCGTCCCGCGCGTACGCCACCCGCTGCTCCGGCCTGCCCCGCCCGCCCTGTTCTTTGTCCGCCCCGTGGCTCGCGGCCCCCGCCGCGGGAGAGCGAGCGCGGCCGGGCAGGGGGAAAACGCACCCGGCCGCGCTCTGTGTCGTGGCCACCGGCACGGGGAGAGCCGGCGTCCACCGGGTCGATGACCAGTCGACCCACTACATAAGGGCGACACAGGGCCCGGAAGTGTCACCCACCCCGTTCGCCACCCCTGCCCGGCGCCGGGTGCGACCGGCTCAGTGCCCGAGGCTGCGGCCCTTGTCCCAGCCCAGGCGGCGCCCGCGGTCCAGGCGGTTCACCGTCCCTTCGCCCTCCCCGTGCTCGTCGTCGTCGGTGTCCCCCGGCGGCAGGAAGGACAGCCCGTCGGTGGGCAGGGTGCCGGCGTGGGAGGAAGGCGATGCCGTCGGAGGTGTCGGAGGTGTCGGAGCCGTCGGGTCGGGCGACTCCTCGGGTTGCAGCGCGTTCCGCCCGGACACACCCGAGCCGCCGGGGTCGGCCGTGGCCCCGCCCCCGTCCGAGGCGGCCGGTACGGGCACGCTGCTGCCCGCCGGGTGCACCGGCTGGCGCCCGCCGCTGCCGGCCGCGGTGGCCGCCACGCCGAGCGCGACACCGCCCAGCGCGACCACGGACGCGGCCGCGGCGAGCGCGATCCGGGTGGACCGCCCCTGCCGTACCCGCCGTGCGCGCCGCGCCCGCACCAGGCGCGCGGACCACGGCGGGAGGGCGGTGTGGCCGCCGACCACGACGGGTTCGGGCAGCGCGTCGCCCGCGGCGACGTCGTCCGCAGCCGTGTCCCTGGCGGCCGCGTCGTCAGCAGCCGCCTCGCCGGAGCACTCGTCCGCGGCCCGCCCGACCGCGACCGGCGGCGCGACCCGTGCCGCGACCCGCGCGGCCCGGAAGGCCGCGAGCGCCTCCTCCTCGCGTACCGGGTCGAGCGGCTGGAGCGCCGCGTGCTCGGCGGCGGCCGCCCGCAGCAGCATCGCCAGCCGGCGCGCCTCGCCCGCGTCCCGGCGGTCGGCCAGCGGCAGCTGACGCCCGGACAACAGCTCCTCCGCCGCCTCCCCGGTCAGCCACCGCCCGCCGGCGCAGGGCGCCCCGGCACCGTCGCCCTGCCCCTCGCGGGGCAGCTGCTCGGCCCGCCGCGGGTGCGGAAACCCCGCCGTCCGTCCGTCGTCGCTCATGCCGCACCCTCGCCGGAACCAGAACCAGAACCGGGGCCGAAACCGTAAGCGGAGCCGGCACAGGCGCGGGCAGCGGCACCGCAGCCGACACCGGCACCGGCACCGGCACCGGCATCGAACGCATGACCGGACCGCGCCGCCCGCCGCCCGGCGCCCGCGGACGCGGCCGCCACGCCGCCCCCGCCCCCGGCTCCGCCGCCGGTCCCGGTCGTCGACTCCACTCGGCACCGCTCCTCTCCTGCGCCCGCGGGCCTCATCCGCGCACGTCCAACCGCTCCTGCGGCGCGGTGTACGCCGTGCCCTCCCGCACCGCCGATCCCCCCTGCGCCGCCCCGCCCGGCGCGCCCTCATCCTCCCGCCCACCGGAAGCACCGGGCACCCGTTCCTCGGACGCCCGCTCCCCGGCCATCCGTTCCCCGGCTGCCCGCTCCGCGGGTTTCGACTCCCCCGATTCCCCCGGTTCCCGCTCCGCCG
Source organism: Actinacidiphila sp. bgisy145 (assembly GCF_057708125.1). NCBI lineage: Bacteria > Bacillati > Actinomycetota > Actinomycetes > Kitasatosporales > Streptomycetaceae > Actinacidiphila > Actinacidiphila sp. bgisy145. The sequence continues at coordinate 37,950 of NZ_JBYIRL010000003.1, read as the reverse complement.
CCGACGGCTCGGCCGACAGCTGCTCGGCCAGCCGCCGCAGCCCCCGGTGCGTGGCCATCCGCACCGATCCGGCGCGCCGGCCCAGCACCTGCGCGGCGCTGGTGGAGTCCAGCCCCATCACCACGCGCAGCAGCACCGCCTCGGCCTGCTCGCGCGGCAGCGCCGCTATCGCCGCCAGCGCCCGGTCGGTGGCCACCGACTCCAGCGCCTCCCCGGCGGTGTCGGCCCGTCCGGGCAGCGCGACGAGCTCGTCCACACCGGCCCCGGCCACCGGGCGGCGGCTGCGCGCCCGGATGTGGTCCAGCGCCCGGTTCCGGGCGATCCGCGCCGCCCAGCCTTTGATACCGGTCCCGCCACCGCGGAAGCTCGGCAGGTCCCGGGCGATCTGCAACCACGCCTCCGAGGCGACGTCCTCCGCGTCGCCCGGCCCGACCAGGCTGCGCACGTACCGCAGCAACTGCGGCTGTACCGCGCGGTACAGCACCCTGAACGCGGTCTCGTCACCGCCTTGCGCCGCGTTCACCGCGGTCTCCAGATCCACTGTCCGGTCCCGCCCCCTCGACCCCCTTGGTCCCCCGCGAACGGGCACCATCCTGCCGCATTCCGGCCGGTGACACTTTCTTACGGTCATACGCCTTACAACTCGGCGGCCGGGGACGCTCCTGTGGGGGGAGGCGGACCCCGGCCGTCTTCACGCCGCTCCGGCCGTGCCCACCGCGCTCCTCCGCCCGCGCCTCGGCCCTCGACACCGCCCTCGTCACCGCGCCGGACCGCCCGCGACACGCCCGGTTCCGCCCGGTGTCCACAGCCCGTACGGGTGAATTCACCGATCCGCCCAACCGATCGGGCCGGGGCGGCGTCTACAGTTGCCGTGCCCCCCGTACTGCGCCCAGCCGCGCGCCCGCTTCCGGCGCGCCCGCCCCGCGACCCAGGAGCCCCGCTGTCCAGCGACACGCCGCCCGAGGGACTGCGCCTGCTCAACCGCGCGCCCGCGGCCGACGCCGAAGCAACCCTGCTCACCTGCTGCGGTTCCCACCGCTGGGCCCGCCGGATGACCGCCCACCGCCCCTACCCGACGCTGGAGTCACTGCTCGCCGCCGCGGACGAGGCCGCGTACGACCTCGCGCCCGCCGACCTCGCCGAGGCACTCCAGCAGGAGGACACCACCCCGCTGCCGGACCGCGGCAACCTCGCGGTGCACACCGCGCTGCGCGCCGCCCACGCCGCCTACGAGGCGAAGTTCGGCCATGTCTTCGTCATCGCGCTGGACACCGCCGACCCGGCCGTCGCCCTGGACCAGGCCATGGCCGGCCTGCGCACCCGCCTCGACCACGACGAGGACCACGAGTCGGCCGTCACCGCCGAGCAGTTGCGCCGTATCGCCCGCGCCCGGCTCGCCCGCCTCGCCACCCGCGGCGACGGGCCCCGCCGCCGTGCCCTCGCGCACGCTCACCGGCCGTAGCGTTCACCCGACCGTGCGGGATCGATCACACAAGCACGACCCCGCAGCATCCTGCACAGATCGCGTCGCTACGATGGCCGGGGCCGGTGGACCGTACCCGGCCGGGCGTGACCGACAAGAAGCCGGCAGCCCTCGTCCCGCTTCCGGAGGGTTTTTTCCGTGCCGGCAGGAACGCTCTACCGCGGCCGGGAAGGCATGTGGTCGTGGGTGGCTCATCGAGTCACCGGTGTCCTCATCTTCTTCTTCCTGTTCGTCCATGTCCTCGACACCGCGCTCGTGCGCGTCTCCCCCGAGGACTACGACAAGGTCGTGGCGACCTACAAGACCCCCATCGTCAGCCTGCTGGAGTACGGCCTGGTGGCCGCGATCCTCTTCCACGCGCTGAACGGTCTGCGGATCATCGCCGTCGACTACTGGACCCAGGGCCCCCGCTACCAGAAGCAGATGTTCTGGACGGTGATGGGCCTGTGGGTCGTCCTGATGATCGGCGCGATCTACCCGGTACTCGGCCACGCCGCCCGAGTCCTCTTCGGGAGCTGACGTCCCATGGCCACTGAAGTCTCCCCCAAGGACGCCGTCGAGCTGACCGGCTCCAGCGTCTCCTACAGCCCCGAGAACCCGGCGCCGCTGATCGAGCCGCCGCGGGCCCGGACCAAGCGCACCCCGCGCCGCGGCCGCACCAACTTCGAGCTGTACGGCTGGCTGTTCATGCGGCTGTCCGGCGTGGTGCTCGTGGTGCTGGTCATCGGCCACCTGCTCATCCAGCTGGTGCTGGACGGCGGTGTCACCAAGGTCGGCTTCGCGTTCGTCGCCGGCCGCTGGGCCTCGCCGTTCTGGCAGTTCTGGGACCTGGCCATGCTGTGGCTGGCGATGCTGCACGGCGGCAACGGCCTGCGCACGGTCATCAACGACTACGCCGAGCAGCCGAACACCCGCGTCTGGCTGAAGACGATTCTGTTCACGGCCGTGGCGTTCACCATCGTGCTCGGGTCGCTGGTGATCTTCACCTTCGACCCGAACATCCGCTAGGCCAGGGCAGGGAAGCGACCCCCATGCAATTCCACACGTACGACACCGTCATCGTCGGCGCGGGCGGCGCCGGTATGCGCGCCGCCATCGAGGCGACCAAGCGCAGCCGCACCGCCGTCCTGACCAAGCTCTACCCGACCCGGTCCCACACCGGCGCGGCCCAGGGCGGCATGGCCGCCGCCCTGGCCAACGTCGAGGAGGACAACTGGGAGTGGCACACCTTCGACACGATCAAGGGCGGTGACTACCTGGTCGACCAGGACGCCGCCGAGATCCTGGCGAAGGAGGCCGTCGACGCGGTCCTCGACCTGGAGAAGATGGGCCTGCCGTTCAACCGGACGCCCGAGGGCCGGATCGACCAGCGCCGCTTCGGCGGCCACACCCGCAACCACGGCGAGGCCGCGGTGCGCCGCGCCTGCTACGCCGCGGACCGCACCGGCCACATGATCCTCCAGACGCTGTACCAGAACTGCGTCAAGGAGGGCGTGGAGTTCTTCAACGAGTTCTACGTCCTGGACCAGCTGCTCACCGAGGTCGACGGCGTCAAGCGGTCCGCCGGCGTGGTCGCCTACGAGCTGGCCACCGGCGAGATCCACGTCTTCCAGGCGAAGGCCGTGATCTACGCGTCCGGCGGCACCGGCAAGTTCTTCAAGGTGACGTCCAACGCGCACACCCTCACCGGTGACGGCCAGGCCGCCGTCTACCGGCGCGGACTGCCGCTGGAGGACATGGAGTTCTTCCAGTTCCACCCGACGGGCATCTGGCGGATGGGCATCCTGCTCACCGAGGGCGCCCGCGGCGAGGGCGGCATCCTCCGCAACAAGGACGGCGAGCGCTTCATGGAGAAGTACGCGCCCGTCATGAAGGACCTCGCCTCGCGCGACGTCGTCTCCCGCGCGATCTACACCGAGATCCGCGAGGGCCGCGGCTGCGGCCCCGAGGGCGACCACGTCTACCTCGACCTGACCCACCTGCCGCCGGAGCAGCTGGACGCGAAGCTGCCGGACATCACCGAGTTCGCCCGCACCTACCTGGGCATCGAGCCGTACACCGACCCGATCCCGATCCAGCCCACCGCGCACTACGCGATGGGCGGCATCCCCACCAACGTGCACGGCGAGGTGCTCTCCGACAACACCACGGTGGTGCCGGGCCTGTACGCGGCCGGCGAGGTCGCCTGCGTCTCCGTGCACGGCGCGAACCGGCTGGGCACCAACTCGCTGCTGGACATCAACGTCTTCGGCCGCCGCTCCGGCATCGCCGCCGCGGAGTACGCCCACGCCAACGACCTGGTGCCGCTGCCGGAGAACCCGGCCGAGCAGGTCGAGGCGCAGGTCGAGCGGCTGCGCGCGTCCACCGGCAACGAGCGGGTGGCCACACTGCGCCTGGAACTCCAGGAGTGCATGGACGCCAACGTGATGGTCTTCCGCACCGAGCAGACCATCAAGACGGCGGTGGAGAAGATCGCCGAGCTGCGCGAGCGCTACCTCAACGTCTCGATCCAGGACAAGGGCAAGCGGTTCAACACCGACCTGCTGGAGGCCGTCGAGCTGGGCAACCTGCTCGACCTGGCCGAGGTGATGGCGGTCTCCGCGCTGGCCCGCAAGGAGTCCCGCGGCGGCCACTACCGCGAGGACTTCCCCAACCGCGACGACGTCAACTTCATGCGGCACACGATGGCGTACCGCGAGGTGGACGCGAACGGCACCGAGTCGATCCGCCTCGACTACAAGCCGGTCGTGCAGACCCGCTACCAGCCGATGGAGCGTAAGTACTGATGAGCACCCCGACGATCGACAAGCACTCGGCGGCCCTGGACGCGGCCGAGGTCACCGGATCGCACCTGATCCCGATCACCCTGCGGGTGCGCCGCTTCAACCCCGAGGTCTCCGCGGAGTCCGAGTGGGTCGACTACCAGATCCAGGTCGACCCCAAGGAGCGCGTGCTGGACGCGCTGCACAAGGTCAAGTGGGAGATCGACGGCTCGCTGACCTTCCGCCGGTCCTGCGCGCACGGCGTGTGCGGGTCCGACGCGATGCGGATCAACGGCAAGAACCGGCTGGCGTGCAAGACGCTGATCAAGGACATCAGCCCGGAGAAGCCGATCACCATCGAGGCGATCAAGGGCATGACGGTCCTGAAGGACCTCGTCGTCGACATGGAGCCGTTCTTCCAGGCGTACCGCGACGTGATGCCCTTCCTGGTCACCACCGGCAACGAGCCGACCCGCGAGCGGTTGCAGTCCGCCGAGGACCGGGCGCGGTTCGACGACACCACCAAGTGCATCCTGTGCGCGGCGTGCACGTCGTCCTGCCCGGTGTTCTGGAACGACGGGCAGTACTTCGGGCCGGCCGCGATCGTCAACGCGCACCGGTTCATCTTCGACTCCCGCGACGAGGGCGGTGAGCAGCGCCTGGAGATCCTCAACGACAAGGACGGGGTCTGGCGCTGCCGCACCACCTTCAACTGCACGGACGCCTGCCCGCGCGGCATCGAGGTCACCAAGGCGATCCAGGAAGTCAAGCGCGCCCTGATCACGCGCCGCTTCTGATCCTCTTGACGCGCGTTCGGCCCCGCTTCCCCCGTGGCAGCGGGGCCGACCGCTTTCACAGCTGGCTCAGGACCGCCGGGTCGGTGATCTCCGTGTCCCGGGCGAGCATCATCGCCTTGCTGAGGACGATCGCGAGGGTGCGGTCGCCCTCGAAGGGCAGGTAGCCGACCGCCGGGGTGCCGGGCGCGGCCTTGGGCACGATGCACAGGTAGCGGCCGTCGGGCGTCCGCAGGATGTTCCCGGAGCCGAGGTGGATCTTGTACGTGTGCCGGTCGCCGCGTACGTGCAGGAAGCGGCCCTCCACGCTGCACCGCTCGGCGATCGCCAGGCGGGGCACCAGCCGGGCGAGCAGGTCGCGGCGGGCGAGGGCGGTCTGCGACAGCTCGCCGAAGCCGTAGCTCTGCCAGTAGGTCCGGAAGCGGCCCTCGGGGCCGCCGTCCTGCCACTCCGGGTCGTTGCCGACGCTGGCCACCCCGACGAAGAGGTCCACGTCGCGAAGCACCTCGCTGAGCACCAGCGGGGGGACCTCCGCCAGCGGCACCGGCTCGGCGGGCTCCTGCCCCCGCACCGGTCCGTACCGGCCGACGTGGGCGTGCGCGACGTTCTCCGCCGCACCGGCGCGGTAGAAGCGCACCTGGTCGGTGGCCAGCCACACGAAGGCCCCGGACTCCGAGACGTCCTCCTCCACGCCCTCGACCCAGTACTCGGCCCGCAGCCCCCACCGCGGCAGTTCGCGGGTCGCGGGCGGGAAGTCGTCGTCGACCGCCAGCCGCAGCGGGTCGCGCCAGCCGCGGACCGCGGCCAGCGCGTGGAACGGGTACTGCCGCAGCACATGCCCGGCGAACCGGTTGGAGTACGTCCCCGTGGCCCGCTCGGCGTCGGTGAGCGGATACACCTCGCGGTGGGCCTGCTTGAACGGCTGGGTGACCGCGTGCCGCTCCAGCCAGTCCCGCCAGCCGGCGACCTCGGCGGGCTCCTGGCCCACCGGGTGCCACAGCTCGACGGCGGCGTCCTCCGCGACCGTCCCCAGCTCCTCGTCCGTGAGGGTCCGCAGCGCGCCCCGCGCCCAGCCGCAGGCGCGGCCGTCGACCGTCCACAGCAGGCGTCGGGCGAGGGTGCCGAGCAGCGGGTGGTCGAGGTAGCGGGCGCGCCACGCGGCGTAGGGCCAGGTGCGGCGGGCCAGGAACTGCCGGTCCAGCCGTTCGGTCTGGGCGCGGAGCATCTTGTCGATGTCCTTCGCGGCGGCCTTCAACTCCGTGATCAGCTCGGGCTGTTCGCGCTTGAGTGCGGCGGGCGGGCTCTTGACCGCCTTGCCCGCGGGGGTGCGCCAGGTCAGCACCGCCTTGCCGCCGGTCACCGCCAACTCGCCGTGTTCGTGCGGCAGCCGGCCGACCTCGGTCAACCCGTAGGCGGGCACGGCGAGTTCCTCGACCTCCTCGCGGCTCATGCCGAGCGCGGCGGCCCGCGCCCCGAGGGCGGTGTCGAGCTGCTTGAGGGTGCCCTTGAAGGTGACGCGGGCGGCGAGCCGGGCGAGTTCGGCGAGGGCGGCCTCGTCCTCGATCCGGGACAGCGCCAGCACGGCGGCGTTGGCGACCTTGGGGTGGCGCGGGCCGATGCCGGGCACCTTGCGCAGCGACGTCTCGACCAGCCGGCCGAGCGCGCGGGCGGTGTCCGGGTGCGGCGGCAGCAGCGCCAGCAGCCAGGCCAGGCCGCGCAGCGCGTTCGCGTTGTAGGGGTCGTAGAGGTCGTCCTGCGCGACCTGGGCGTATCCGCGCCCCCGGTACGGCAGGGTGCGGGGGCGGCCGACGAGCGCGAGCCAGCCGGTGATGCGGGTCCGGGCGGTGTCCGCGCCGAGCCGGTCCAGCAGCGCGCTGCCCTGCGCGTTCCACCCGGCGGTGGGCCGGGCGGCGGTGGCGGTGGCGGCGTGGCGCAGCAACGCGCTCCAGGGCGGGCCGAGTTCGGCGGCGTCGGCGAGCGCGGTGTCCGACCACGCCTCGCCGACGTCCAGGGCGGGTTCGGTGAGGACCGCCGCCAGCCCGGCCATCCGCCCGGGGGTGTAGGCGGTCAGGGCGGTGCGGCGGACGACGGCGACGACGTCGGCGGGTACGGGGCGGCCGGCGGCGCGCTCGTCCTCGACCAGGTCGGCGAGCCCGTCGAAGATCGCGACGCTGTGCAGGGCGGCGTAGCGGTCGAAGTGCCCGGCGCGGGTCGCGGTCAGCGCGTCGTCGCCGAGACCGCGGGCCAGCCGGAGCACCAGCTTGAACAGCCCGTCGAGGAACGGTTGGTTGTCCTCGCCGGCCAGGTGCCGGGCGGTCAGCAGGTCGAGCAGCCGGCGCCGGTCCGCCTCGGGCAGCTCCTCGACCTGTGCGAAGAGTCCACCGCCCCGGTGGTATCCGCCGATCTTCCCGGCCACGCACGCCAGCGGGTCCGCCAGCGCCTCGATGTCCCGCGCGGCCAGGTGCTGCCGGCAGACGGTCAGGAGTTCCTCGAAGTCGTTCATCAGCCACCCACCAGCGGCACGAGCTTGAGGAAGACCACTTCGGTGCCCGGGGGCAGGTCGACCTCTTCGTCCCACTCCTGGACCTGGCGGTCCCCGACGAGCACCAGGAAGCCGTTGCGCCCGAACGCCTCCCGGGCCAGCGCGTACTGCTGCTCGGGGTCGATCCGGCGCGGGGTGCCCGACCGGTGGGCGTCCGGCGCCGCTGCGGTGCCGGCCGGCTGGACGAGGCCGCGGAACGGCGCGCCGTCGGCCGCGTGGTGCTCCGCGACCTCCTGGAAGACCCGTCTGCGGACCAACTCGCCCACGGTCAGCCGCTCTTCGGCGATCTCCAGACCCCAGGAGCCGCCCCGTCCACCAGATGTCGTCTCGTCGACGTATGTGACCCTTGCCATAGCCGTCACCCTAGGTGACCCCACTGACAGTCAGCCGGCTCGTACGGGGCTCCGGCGGACGGGGTCCTACGCCCCCTGCGCCGAGCACGTCGACGGCCGGAGGTGGCCGGTGACGAAGGCGGCGATCTGGTCGAGGGCCTCGGCCGCCTCGTCGACGAGCGGGGCGAAGCCCTGGAACACGTGCGGCGCTTCGGGGAAGATCCGCAGGGTGACCGGGACGTCGGCGTGGGCGGCCCGCGCGGCGAGCCGCAGGGCGTCGTCGAGCAGGATCTCCCGGCCGCCGGCCTGGATCAGCAGCGGGGGCAGTCCGCGCAGATCGGCGTGGAGCGGGCTGGCCAGCGGGGTGCGCGGGTCTGCTCCGGCGAGGTAGTCGGCGGCCCGGGTCTCCAGGGCCCGGCGGGTGAGCGCCGGATCGGCGTCGGCCCGGGTGGCCATGGTGCCGCCGGACTGGGTGAGGTCGGTCCACGGCGACAGGACGCTCGCGGACGAGGGCTGCGGCAGCCCCGTGTCCCGGATCGCCAGCAGCAGGGCGAGGGCGAGGCCGCCGCCGGCCGACTCGCCGGTCACCGCGATCGAGTCGGCCGGGGTGCCCCGGGCGAGCAGCGTCCGGTAGGCGGCCAGCGCGTCGTCCACGGCGGCCGGGAAGGGGTGTTCGGGGGCGAGCCGGTAGTCGACGGACAGGGCGGTGGCCGCGGTGCGCCGGGCGATCTCGGAGGCCAGGCCGACGCCCGCGGCGGCGGAGCCGATCGCGTAGGCGCCGCCGTGGAAGTACAGCAGGGTGCCGGCCGCCGCCGCGGTGCCGCCCGCCCGCACCTCGACGGCGGGCACCCCGCCCAGGTCGGTTTTCCGGGTGCGGACGTCGCCGGGCAGCGGCCCGGCGCCGAGCACCTCCTCGAAGACGCGGCGCATCGTGGCCACGTCGCCGCCCAGGTCCAGCGGCGAGTTCAGCAACAGGTCACTGACGGCGTCCAGTTGACTGCGGGTCATGTCGTGTCCATTCGTCAGGGAAGGCGAGGTGATCGGTGACGGACCAGGTAACGGGAGCAGGTACGGAACACGGGCGCGGGGCCGCCTACACCCGGGCGACGTGCAGGACCTCCTCGAATCCCATGCGCCGCACGAAGTCCGTGCGCGCCTCCAGCACGGCGGAGTTGGCCTGTTCGACTTGCGAGTTGGTCAGGTCCACCACGCTGCGGAAGGGGCGCTCGCCGAAGGGCAGGGACAGAATCCTGGCGATCTCCTCGGCGACGGCCGAGGGGTCGGCCGGCGTGCCCGGGGTGAAGAGGCGCTCCGTGGCCTGCTCGTTGCGGGCGACCAGCGGGTCCAGCGCCTGGTAGCCGGCGGCGACACCGGTGGTGTCCGCGGGCCGTCCGGCCTTGGGGAAGTGGTCGGTGCCCTGGGTGAAGGCGCCCGGCATGACGATCACCGTCTCGATGCCGAGCGGGGCCACCTCGTAGGAGGTCACCAGGGCCAGCGCGTCCATCGCCGCCTTCGAGACCACGTACGGACCGAGGAACGGCGGTGTGGTCACCGGGATGGTGCTGCCCACGTAGAGAAGGGTGCCGCTGCCCTGTCCGCGCAGGTGCGGCAGCGCGGCACGGTTGAGCCGCTGGACACCGAGGGTGTTGACGTCGACCAGGCGGGCGATCTCCTCCGCGGTGAACGCCTCGACGTAGCCGGTGACCAGGTGCCCGGCGTTGTGGATGACGACGTCGAGCGCTCCCCCGTCCGCCAGCACGGCCGCCACCGCGCGGTCGGCGGACTCCTGCGAGGTGACGTCGAGTTCGACCACCTTCAGGTCGAGCCGTTCGGCCTCGGCGAGCCGGCGCAGTTCCGCGGCGGGGGCGGCGTTGCGGGTCCCGGGGCCGCGCATCGAGGCGTGGACGCGGTGGCCGGCCCGGGCCAGGGCCCTGGCGGTGAGGTTGCCGATACCGGTGGCGGCGCCCGTGATGAGCACAGTGGACATGGTGGTCTCCTGCCGGAGGGGGTGGAGGGGAGGAAAGTCGGTGGGCGGGGGCGGCGTCGTCGGTCAGGCGATGCCGCCGTTGCTGAACAGCACTTGGCCGTTGATCCAGCGGCCGGCGGGGCCGGCCAGGAAGGAGACGGCCTCGGCGATGTCCTCGGGGGTGCCGAGCCGCTCCAGGGGTGCGGCGGCGGCGATCCGGGCGATCAGCTCCTCGCTCTTGCCCTCGGCGAAGAGCGGCGTCGCGGTGGGCCCGGGGGCCACCGCGTTGACGGTCACGTCCCGGCCGCGCAGCTCGCGCGCCAGGATCAGGGTCATGGCCTCGACCGCGCCCTTGGTCGCCGCGTAGCCGCCGTAGCCGGGTTGCTGGAGCCGGGTCACCGAGGTGGAGAAGTTGATCAGCGCGCCGCCGGGGCGCAGCCTGCGGGCGGCGAGTCGGGAGACCACGAAGGTCCCCCGGACGTTGACCCGGTGCATACGGTCGAAGGCTTCCAGCTCCATCTCGGCGAGCGGAGCCAGCAGCATGATCCCGGCGGTGTTGACGACCGTGTCGACGCCGCCGAACCGTTCCTCCGCGGCGTCGAAGAGCGCGGCCGCCTCCGCGGGCTCGGCGACGTCGCCGGGCAGAGCCGCCGCCGTGCCGCCGGCGGCGATGACCGACTCGACGACCGCCTCGGCCTTCGCCGCGCTGCCCGCGTAGTGGACGACGACGGCCATGCCGTCCGCGGCCAGCCGGCGCGCGACCGCGCCGCCGATGCCGCCCGAGCCGCCGGTCACCACGGCCACCCTGGGGCGGCCGGGTCCGTTCTGCGATACCGCGTGGTCCATCGCTGCTCCTTGTCCGGCATCCGCGGGGACACCTGGCACCGGGGGTTCGCGGGCGGTCGCCCGACGACGGGATCAACCCTCCGCCACGTGCTGGTATTTGTCTAATGCATCATGGAGATGTAGATTATTCGAATGGTGCATATTGAACGGGTCGACCTCAACCTGCTGGTCCCCCTCGCCGCACTGCTGGAGGAGCGGCACGTCTCGCGCGCGGCCGAAGTCGCCGGGATGAGCCAGCCCGCGATGAGCCGGGCCCTCCAGCGGCTGCGGGACACCCTCGACGACGAACTGCTGGTACGCACCCCGCGCGGGTACCGGCTCACCCCGCGGGCCGAGCGCGTCCACCGCCGGCTGCGGGCGGTCCTGCCGCGCCTGGAGGGCCTGTTCGCTCCGGAGGGGTTCGACCCCGCCTCGGCCGCCGAGGCGTTCCGGGTCGCGGGCACCGACTTCACGCAGGTGTTCGCGCCCGCGGTCTTCCAGCGGGTGTTCCGGGAGTCGCCGCGCTCCACCCTGCACTTCCGCACCTGGCACGACGCCATCTACGAGGACCTCGACCGGGGGGTCGTCGACCTGGTGTTCTTCGCCAGGTCGACGCCGCTCACCGCCCTGCACACCGAGCATCTCCTCGACGACCGGTTCGTGTGCGTGCTCTCCGCGGACCATCCGCTCGCCGAACGCCCGGAGATCGCCCTGGCGGAGTACCTGGACGCGGCCCACGTCGTCGTCGGCACCCTCGGCGAGCGCCAGACCGCGATCGAGCAGCGCCTGGAAGACCTCGGCGAGCACCGCCGGGCCGGGCTGACCGTCCCCTACCACTCCCTGGCCCTGCGCTCGGTCCCGGGCACCCGGCTGATCCTCACCCTGCCCGCGCGGCTGCTGGCGGTGCAGCGCCCGGACCCCGGCGTCCGCATCCTGCCCGCCCCCGAGGAAGTCCGCCCGCTGGGCTACCAGATGGCCTGGCACCCCCGGCTCGACGGCGACCTGGGGCAGCGCTGGCTGCGGAACGTCATCCGCACCGTCACCTCCGAACTGCCGGAGCCGGCCGAGCACTTCTGACCCCGCGCCCTGGTCCCGCGCCGCCCGCGCAGCGCGTCCGGGAACGGCCCGTCAGACCGGGGTGAGCCGACCGGCGGCCGCGGGCAGGGTCACATGGACGGTCAGGCCGCCCTCGGGCGCGCTCTCCACGCCGACGCGGCCGTGGTGGGCCTGCACCAGCGCCTGCACGATGGACATCCCCAGGCCCGCGCCCCCGGTGTCGCGGGCCCGGTCGGGCGCGGCCCGGAAGAAGCGGTCGAAGACGCGGCGGGCGTCCTCGGGGGCGAGCCCCGGGCCGCGGTCGGTCACCGACAGCCGTACCTCGCCCTCGCCGTGCGCGGCGACCTCCACGGTGACCGGGACCCCGGCGGGGGTGTGCACGCGGACGTTGTCCAGCAGGTTGCCGACGATCTGGCGCAGCCCGGCCTCGTCGCCGAGGACCGCGGGCAGGTCCTCGGCACCCTCCCCGCCCCCGGCCGCGCCGGCCCCCTCGCCGTACGCCGCCCCCTCGCCGTCGGGCTTCGCCCCGCCATACGCCTCCCCCGCACCGGCCGCTCCCCGGCCCGGCACCAGGACCGTCACCGGCCGCCCGGGCTGCTGCGCGGCCAGATCGGCGGCGGCCTCGCGGGCCAGGCAGGCGAGGTCGACCGGGCCGAACCGCAGGGCGGGGCGGTCGTCCAGCCGGGCCAGCGCGAGGAGTTCGTCGACCAGGCGGCTCATCCGCAGCGCCTCGGCCGACACCCGGCGCAGCGCCCGGTCCTGCTCGTCGGCGTCGAGCATGCCCTTCTCGTAGAGCTGGAGGTAGCCGCGTACGGACGCCAGCGGGGTGCGCAGTTCGTGCGAGGCGTCGGCGAGGAACTGCCGCAACTGGGCGGTGGCGCGGTCGCTTTCGGTGAGCGCGGTCTCGATCTGCTGGAGCATCGCGTTGAGCGAGCCGCTGAGCTGCTCCACCTCCTCGCAGCCGTGCCGCGCGGTCGGCTCGGGCACCCGCCGGGACAGGTCGCCCTCCGATATGGCGGCCGCGGTCTCCACGATGGCCTCCAGCGGCCTGAGCCGGCGCCGGGCGGCGGTGAGCGAGCCGACGGCGAGCAGCACCAGCAGCACCGCGCCCACGCAGCCCTCCACGACGAGCAGTTCGCCGATCGCGTGGTACACGCCGCTCAGCCGCATGCCGCGGACCACGACGGTGCCGTCCGCCAGCCGCATGCCGATCACCCGGTAGGACCTGCCGCGGGCGTGCACGGTGACCGCGCCGGCGCCGGCCAGGTGCCGCGGGTCGGGCAGTGCGGCGGCCAGCGCCCGCTGCTCGCCGTCGACCGGGGTCGCGCTGCCCGGGCACATCGCGCCCGGGCGGCCCTGCGGGTCGAGCACGACCAGCAGTTCCTGCTGGAAGGTCTTGGCGAGCACCGAGTCGTCCTTGCCGCCCAGCAGGTCGGCGAGCGTGCACAGCTGCCGCAGCCCGCGGGCGTCGACGGCGGTGTGCGCGATCGCCGACTGCGACGACTTCAGCGAGTCGTCGATCTCGTTGATCAGCACCATGTACGTGGCGGCGATGCTCGCGGCCGCGGCGAGCACCAGCCCGACGGCGACGAAGGCCACGGTGGCGATGGTGAACCGGCCGCGCAGGGACTGCGGGCGCGGCCAGAAGCCGCAGCGCACCCAGGCGGTGGCGGCGCCCCTCACGCCGGACCGCCCCCGGGCGGCAGGGCGGTCGGCTCGCAGAAGTCCAACTCGCTCTCGTCGTAGGGGCGTTGCGCCGCATCCCGGCGGACGGCGGCCTCGTCCGGCCCGGGTCCGGGGAAGATGCCGTAGCCCACCCCGCGCCGGGTCTGGATCAGCGGCGGCCCGAGCCGGTCCAACTTCCGCCGCAGGTAGGAGATGTAGGTCTCCACGACGGTGGAGGAGGAGACGGCGCAGTCGTAACGCCAGACGTGCTGGAGGAGTTGTTCCCTGGTGAGGATGCGGCCGGCGTTGCGCAGCAGGTGCCGCAGCAGGTTGTACTCGGTGGGGGTGAGTTCGACCGGCTGTCCGGCGCGGCGCACGGTGTGGGCCGCCTCGTCGAGTTCCAGGTTGCCGTGGCGCAGCACCCGCGCGGCGGGCAGCGGGTCGCGGCGCCGGGTGCGGCGCAGCACCGCGTGCACCCGGGCCACCACCTCGTCGACCCCGAAGGGCTTGGTGATGTAGTCGTCGCCGCCGAGGGCGAGTCCGGCCACCACGTCGCGCGGCGCGTCGCGGGCGGTGACGAAGATGACCGCGGGGCCGTCGGGCTGCCCGCCGGCCGCCTCGCCGCTCCCGGCGGCGTGCTCGCGGCGCAGCGTGCGGCAGACCTCGAAGCCGTTGCCGTCGGGCAGCATCACGTCGAGCAGCACCAGGTCGGGCCGGTGCTCCCGGGCGGCGGCGAGCGCCTGCCGGCCGGTCGCCGCCTCATATACGGTGAATCCGTTGTATTTCAGGGTGATCCGCAGGATGTCGGCGATACCGGGTTCGTCCTCGACGATGAGCACCGTGGCGTCCATGCCCCTCAGTATCCGTGGCCGCGACGGCGGTTGGCGGCACCGAACTTTGGAGTTCCTTGAGAGAACGCGGTTCGGCTTGGTGGTGCGGTGTGCGGCCGCGGACGCTGGGAGGGCGGGGTGCGCCGGGCGCCGAGGCGGCCGGCCGGCCCCCGCCGAGGACACCGGGAACGGCGAAGACGACGAAGACGACGATGGGGATGTGGACGTGGCGGGTGTGGCGCGCTGGTGCTTCCGGCACAAGTGGTGGGTGATCCTGCTCTGGTCGGTGGCGCTGCTGTCCGTGGGCGGGGCGGGCCGGGCGGCCGGGGACGCGTACTCCAACGCGTTCTCGCTCAAGGGCACCGAGTCCGCGAAGGTGCTCGACCTGATGGGCAAGGCGGTGCCCCAGCAGTCGGGTGAGGCCGACACAGTGGTGTGGCACGTGGACTCCGGCTCGGTGCGGGACGCCGCGGTGCGCGAGCGGATCAGCCCGATGCTGGCGCGGGTCGCGCACCAGAAGGACGTCGGCGCGGTCGTCGGGCCGTACACCGCGGCGGGTGCGGCGCAGATCAGCAAGGACGGCCGGACCGCCTACGCCACGGTGACGTACACCAAGCTGGGCGGTGAACTCTCCAACGACCAGGCGTCGTTGCTGATCGACACCGCGCACGCGGCGCGGGCGCCCGGGCTGCGGGTGGAGGTGGGCGGCGCCAAGCCCGCGCAGGCCGAGCAGCCGCTGCCCGAACTCGCCGAGGGGATCGGCATCGCGGCCGCCGGAGTGGTCCTCTTCCTCGCGCTGGGTTCGCTCTTCGGCATGCTGCTGCCGATCGTCACCGCGCTGTTCGGCATCGGCATCGCGTCGTCCGCGATCATCCTGCTCAGCCACGGGATGGATGTCGCGGACTTCGCACCGGAGTTGGCAACGCTGGTGGGCCTGGGCGTCGGCATCGACTACGCGCTGTTCATCGTCACCCGGCACCGGCGGGCGATCCTGCGCGGCCGCAGCCCGCAGGACGCGGCGGTCCTCGCCCTCAACACCTCGGGCCGGGCGGTGCTGTTCGCCGGCGGCACCGTGTGCATCGCGCTGCTGGGCATGTTCACCCTGCGGCTGACCTTCCTCAACGGGGTCGCGGTGGCGGCGGCGTTGACGGTCGTGATCACCGTGGCGGCGGCGATGACGCTGCTGCCCGCGCTGCTCGGCGTGCTCGGCATGCGGGTCCTCAGCCGCCGCCAGCGGCGGGCGCTGGCCGCGTCGGGCCCGCGGACGGAGTCGGCCACCGGGGCGGCGGCGCGCTGGTCGGGCTTCCTGCAGCGGCACCCGCGCTCGCTCGCGGCGGTCGCGGTCGTGGTGATGGCCACGCTGGCGGTCCCGGCGCTGTCGCTGCGGCTCGGCTCCTCCGACCAGGGCAACAACCCGACGGGCACCACCACCCGCAAGGCGTACGACATGCTGGCCGCGGGCTTCGGTCCGGGCTTCAACGGCCCGCTGACGATCCTCGCCGAGCTGCCGCACTCCGGTGACCAGGCCGCGCTGGACGGCCTGGTGACGTCGCTGCGCGCCACCCGCGGCATCGCCTACGCGGCGCAGCTGCCGACCGCGGGGGACGGGAAGGTCGCCCTGGTCGAGGCGGTGCCGACCACCTCCCCGCAGGACAAGGCGACGTCCGACCTGATCGACCACCTGCGCGACGACGTGGTGCCCGCGGCCGAGCGCGGCAGCACCATGCGGGCGTACGTCGGCGGCCAGACCGCGGTGTTCGAGGACTTCTCGACGGTGCTGTACGGCAAACTGCCGCTGTTCGTCGGGGTGATCATCGCGCTGGGCTTCGTGTTGCTGCTCTTCGCGTTCCGCTCGCTGCTGGTGCCGCTGACCGCGGCGGTGATGAACCTGGTGGCGGCCGCGGCCTCCTTCGGGGTGCTGGTCGCGGTCTTCCAGTGGGGCTGGGGCGGGCCGCTCGCCGGGCGGGCCGGGCCGGTCGACGCCTTCCTACCGGTCATCATGCTGTCGCTGCTCTTCGGGCTGTCGATGGACTACCAGGTGTTCCTGGTCAGCCGGATGCACGAGGAGTGGGTGCACACCCGGGACAACGCGCGGGCGGTACGGGTCGGCCTCGCGGAGACCAGCCGGGTGATCAACTCGGCTGCCGTCATCATGATCTGTGTCTTCGCGGCCTTCGTGCTCAGCGGGCAGCGGGTGCTGGCGATGTTCGGCATCGGCCTGGCCGGCGCGGTGGCGCTGGACGCGTTCATCCTGCGGACGGTGCTGGTGCCCGCGCTGATGCACCTGTTCGGCGCGGGGAACTGGTGGCTGCCCGGGTGGCTGGACCGGCGGCTGCCGCACCTGGCGGTGGAGCCCGCCGAGGAGGACGCCGGGGACGCCTCGGGTGCCCCGGGTGCCGGGCCGAGTGGGCCGGGTGAGCCGGGTGAGCCGGGTGAGCCGGCCGTCCCGGCGCCGCGCGGCGGTTCCGGCGCGGGCACACTGGTGCGCGGCCGGGTGACCGGTGCGGCCGGAGTGCCGGTGCCGCGCGCGGAGTTGACGCTGATCGCGGCGGACGGCCGCCAGGCGGCCCGGGCGCGCGCCGCCCAGGACGGCGCCTACACCCTGCCCGCCCCCGCTCACGGCTCCTACGTCCTGGTGGCGAGCGCTCCCGGCCACCATCCGCAGACCGCGAGCGTGCTCACCTCGGGCGGCGAGGTCGACTGCGACCTGGAGCTGACCGGCACCGGCACGCTGGCCGGCACGGTGCGCCGCGCGGACGGCCTGCCCGTCGAGGACGCGAAGGTCATCCTCCAGGACGCCGACGGCCACCAGGTCGCCGAGGTGCGCACCGGCGCCGACGGGTCGTACGCCTTCACCAACCTCCACCCCGGCAGCTACACCGTCGTCACCGTCGGGTACCCGCCCTTCCCCGCCGCGGTCCGCCTCAGCGACGACGACCCCGACGGCGACGGCACCCTCGACGTCCACCTCACCCACTCCGACTGACCCCTCCCCCCACCGCCCAGGGCCCGGCCTCCCTCACGGGGCGCCGGGCCCTTCCGCGTCCCCAACTCCCCCTGCTTACGGGGCAACCCGAGCTTGAACACGTTCAAAAACAGGTCTAGCATCCTTACTGTCAGAGAGTTTTGAACAGGTTCAACAACGCTCTTCCAGGGGTGGAACGCACCATGAACCTCACTGTCCTCGCCTACGTGATCTACCTGGCGGTCAGCGTCACGCTGACGGTCTGGGTGGCCCGGACCCTCAGCCACCACGGCCGGCTCTTCCTGTCCGACGTCCTGCACGGCGACGAGAAACTGGCCGACGCGGTCAACCACCTGCTGGTGGTGGGCTTCTACCTGGTCAACCTCGGCTTCGTCGCGCTGTATCTGAAGACCGGCGACGACATCGAGAACGCCCGCGGGGTCTTCGAGGCGCTGTCGGTCAAGCTCGGCGTCGTCCTGCTGGTGCTCGGCGCGATGCACCTGGGCAACGTCTACGTCCTCAACCGCTTCCGGCGCCGCGGCCTGAGCGACCGGGAGCAGTTCCCGCCCGTCGACCCGGACGACACCACGCCGACCGCGTGGGCGCCCGAGCCCGCCGGTGCCTGAGATGGCCGCCCGCACCCCGACCGGCCGCCTCCCGCTGCGCGCGCTGACCGTCCTGTACGACCCGGACTGCGCACTGTGCGCCTTCGTCGCGGGCTGGCTCGCCCGGCAGCGGCAACTCGTCCCGATCTCGCTGGTGCCCGCCGGCTCCGCCGAGGCCCGGCGCCGCTTCCCGGCACTGGACCACGCCGCCACGGCCCGGGAGGTCACCGCGGTCGGCGACCGGGGGCAGGTCTACCGGGGCGACAGCGCCTGGATCGTCTGCCTGTGGGCGCTGGCCGGGCAGCGGCGGCTCGCGCACACCCTGAGCCGTCCCGCCGGGCGGCGGATGGCCCGGGCCGCGGTGCTCGGTGCCGCGAAGTACCGCGGCGCCGCCGGCCACTCCCGGGCCGCCCGCCCGCCGGCGCGGCCGAAGGCGACGTACGGGATGGCGCCCGGCTGGACGTACGACCGCGTCACCGGCTGGTCCCAGGCGCCGGTACCGACGCCGACGCTGACGCCTGCGCCCCCGCCTGCGCCTGCGCCTGCGCCTACGCCGACCGCGGCACCGCCGCCGGCACCCGGCGGGCCCTGCGCGGACGGGTGCGGGCCCGGCCCCGGATAGGCTCACCCGGGTGGAGGACACGAACGACCGCACCACCGCGAAAGCCGCCGCCGCGGGCGAGGCGGAGCCGCTGCCCGGCGGCCGGGCCAGGCCGAAGACGGGCAAGAGCGAGCAGACCCGCGCGGCCATCCTCGACACGGCGATGCGGCTGTTCCAGGAGCGCGGCTACGACAAGACCACGATGCGGGCCATCGCCCAGGAGGCCGGGGTCTCGGTCGGCAACGCCTACTACTACTTCGAGTCGAAGGAATTCCTGATCCAGGGGTTCTACGACCTGATGACGCGCGAGCACGCGCGCGACGCGGCATCCCGCATGGAGGGGGAGCGGGATTTCGCCCGGCGCCTGGAGACCGCACTGGCCTCCTGGCTGGACTGCGCGGCGGACTACCACGAGTTCGCCGCGCAGTTCTTCCGGACCGCCGCCGACCCCGACAGCTCGCTCAGCCCGTTCTCCAGCGAGTCGCACCCGGCCCGTGAGACCGCCGTCGCCCTCTTCGGCGACGTCCTGGCCGGGTCCGACCTCGCGCCCAAGCTCGACGCCGAACTCGCCGGCCTCCTGCCCGAGCTGCTCTGGCTGCACCTCATGGTCGTCGTCCTCTACTGGGTCTTCGACCGCACCGAGGACACCGCCCGCACCCGGGAGTTCGTCCGCCGCTCCACCCCCCTGGTGGCGCGCCTGATCTCCCTGTCCCGCTACCGCGTCTTCCGCCCCCTGGTCCGCGACGCCACCGCCCTCATCCAGGACTTCGTCCTCCCCACCCTCGGCAAGTCCCCCCTCCCCCGCACACCCGCCTCCCCTCCCGGCAAACGCAGGTGACGGTCAGGGCGACGGTCGGTGACATGGACCTACCGCTCAGATGAAGCCGTTCTGCTTGGCCCAGGGAATGAGTTGGCCGGGCTGGCAGGGATAACGCATCCCGGTCCCGATCAGCGCGTCGACGAACGTGGTGGCCACATATGCGGTCGTGCGCCCGTCCGCGATGGCCTCGGCCACGATCCGCAACGAGCCGCAGACACCGAGCCCGTGTCGTCGTCCGATCCGCCGCGCGTCGCCGTCGTCGACCACCGCGACCGCCCTGTGCACGTCCGCCCAGGCAAGGACAGTCGCCTCGCCGTGGTTCGACTTCTGGCCCGATACCCGTTCCATCCAGACGACCAGCCGGTTCAACTCGTCGAGGTCGTCCAGGCGCACCACGTCAAGCCAGTCCAACCCGCCGAGTTCCAGCCCCTGGCGGGTGATCTCGTGGCGGACCGTCTGTGTGGTGACGTTGCGCCGCGGCCCGCCGCTCCAGGTGCGGGCGAAGTCGTGCAGCACATCGGTCTTGCCTGCCTTGATCGCGTGCAGCAGGGGCGAGGTGTCCCAGATCAGTACCGGACCCGCGGCCACCGGTGGAGAGGTCTGCGAGGTCACGGCAGCTCGTCCTCCAGGTCGCGGCTGGGGAGTTCGTCCTCGCCGACGGCGCCGTAGAGCAGTTCGACGGCGCGCGGGGCGGTGACCGCTCCTGCCGACCAGGCTGCCAGCGCTGCCTTGCGCCACTGGGTGCCGGTCGTACCGGTCTCCAGATCGGGCACCGGTTGGCTGCCGTGGGCGGCGAGGAAGTCACCGCGCCGCGGTATGTCCGCCTTGAGACGACGGGCATCCGTGACATCGATGAAGCCCAGGTGACGCACCCGGTTGACGGCCGCGCTCCACGACACGCGGTAGCGGGCGGCGATGTCCAACAGAACGACGCGGGGCGGTGCCCCCGCTTCGGTCCCCGCCCATGCCGAACGCATGTCGTCCGCGGGCAGCAGGAACTCCTCGGCGAAACGGTCGATGAGCTGCTCGCGCTCGTCCCGCCCGGCCGCGACCCCCGCGTCGCTGTGGTACTCGTCCTGGAACAGGTGGTGACCCAGTTCGTGGGCGGCCGTCCACCGCCGTCGGCCCGGCTGGGGCTCTCCGCTGATCACCGCGACGCCATAGCCGTCCCGGAGAAGGGAAGCGCCTTCCCCCGGTTCGTCGACGACGGTCAGGTAGAGGCCGAAGTGCTCCAGCACGTCGACCAGCCCGCCGAGCGGTCCGGAGCGGACTCCGGCCGTCTTGCGCGCTGCCTGGGCCAGTTGCAGCGGATCTGGCGACGCGCCTGAGTCGCGTAGCAGCACGTCGTCGAGCCGTGTCGGGCGCAGGTAACCGTGCGAGAACAGCCAAGCGGCGAACCGCGCGTGCTCCTCGAGGCGGGCATCGAGCCGGTACCGGGAGCGTGCGGCGCTGTCGGAAGTCTCTTCCAGGGCGGTCCGGCGCGAGACCAGAGGCTCAAGGGGGCGCGAGAGCAGGTGCGCCAGCGGGACGCCCAACGCGTCGGCCAGCCGGTACAGCTCCAGCGCCGTGATGCGCCGCTCGCCCGCTTCGACCCGGACGACCGCGGTGCGGTCGAGGCCGACCCGCAACGCGAGATCGCCCTGGCTCAACCCCGCGGCGAGGCGCGCCTCGGCGATCCGCTCGCCGACCTCTCCCCAGTTCTGCGCAGTCTCCATGTGTGCGATTTTTGCACACCCGCGTCGGCCGCGCGGTCCGCTTCCCACACGTGCCGTGCAGGAGCGCGGAGCGACGCGTCCGGCCCCGCCTGCTCAGGTGACCGCTACCGGTCGGCGGTGGCCGGTTGCTGGGGCTCGTCCGCTGACGGGGTGGGCGGGGTGGGCTGGGGGGCGGCGGGGGTGCGGTGGAGGGTGCGCAGGGAGCGGATGCCGAGGACCCCGATCACGGTGCCCAGGACCGTGGAGGTGATCGCGAGGGCGAGGTGGATCCAGAAGTACGCGGTGGGGTGGGAGTGGTCACCGTGGTGGAAGGCGAGACCGCTGGTGTCCTTCCAGAGGTTCTTCACAAAGGTCGTCCAGACGATCCAGGACCACACCCCGAAGGCGACCAGGAACCAGGAGACGCGGCGGCTGAGCTTCATACGCACCAGTATGGGCGGAGTCCGGACGTCGACGGCGGCCGGGGGGAGGGGGTTGCGGGCGGCGGGCGTGCGAAGGGTCACGTGGCGCTCCCGGCACCCGGGGGCGCGGGCGGGCGGCCGGGCCGGGTACGTTCTGCGGGTGGCCACCACAGTCTCCTCAGCCCTGAAAGCGTCCGCGGCGTCCCTGACCGCCCTCCTGCTCGGCGGGAGCGTGCTGGCCGGCACCGCGCAGGCCGCCCCCGCGACGGCGAAGACGCCCAGTCCGCCGTCGGTGATGTCGAAGGTCGGCGGCGACCGGCTGAGCCTGCCGGGCACCCAGGTCAACGCCGCCACCGGCGTGCCCGCGCTCCCCAAGGGCATCACCGCCCGCTCCTGGATCGTCACCGACGCCGAGACCGGCGAGATCCTGGCCGAGCACAACGCCCACTGGAAGCTCGCCCCGGCCAGCACCCTGAAGATGCTGCTCGCCGACATGCTGATACCCAAACTGCCGGCGTCGACCGTGCACAAGGTGGTGCCGTCGGACCTGAAGGGCATGGGCGAGGGCAGCAGCCTGGTCGGGGTCAAGGAGAACCTGACCTACACCGTCAAGGACCTGTGGCTCGGGGTCTTCCTGCGCTCGGGCAACGACGCGGTGCACGTGCTGTCCGCGATGAACGGCGGCGTCCCGGCCACCGTCGCCGACATGAACGCCGAGGCCCACGAACTGCAGGCCGACGACACCCACGTGGTCTCCCCGGACGGCTACGACATGCCCGGCCAGGCCAGCAGCGCCTACGACCTGACGCTGTTCGCGCGCGCCGGGCTCCAGATCCCCGAGTTCCGCGAGTACTGCTCGACGCTCACCGCACAGTTCCCCGGCGACTACAAGAAGGTCAAGAACCCCAAGAAGGGCCAGCCGAGCAAGGTCCGGGAGTCCTTCCAGATCCAGAACACCGACCGCCTGCTCAGCGGTGACTACGACCTGAAGCCGTACCAGGGCATCGCCGGGGTGAAGAACGGCGACACCACGAACGCCGGCGCCACCTACACCGGGGTCGCCCAGCGCGACGGCCGCAAGCTGCTGGTCACCGTGATGCACCCGGACCCGAAGTCGGGGCACAACGCGGTCTACCGCGAGGCGGCCTCGCTGCTGGACTGGGGCTTCAAGGCGGCGCCCACGGTCCAGCCGGTCGGCACCCTGGTGCCGCCGCTGAGCCAGGTCGCCGCGAGCAAGGCGAGCGCGCAGCCGTCCTCCGCCACGCCCCGGTCCACCGCGGCAGCGGCCCCGGTGGCCGCCTCCTCGTCCTCGCGCGGGCTGTGGACCGCGGCCGGGATCACCGCCGCGACGCTGGTGCTGCTCGCCGCGGTGATCATCGTCGTACGCCGCCGCCGTCCGCTTCCGTCCGCGGTGGCCGCCAGCGGTGCGAGCCCGACCCCGGTGTCCGCGCCGGCTCAGCGCCGGGCTCCCGATCAGGAACAGGGCCAGGAGCAGCGTCAGGAGCAGAGCCAGGAGCAGGGCCCGCGTCAGGGCCAGGCGCGGGCGAAGCGCCCTCGCGGTCTCCGGAAGCACTGACCCCGGACGGGCCCGCCCCGCCCGGCGGCCTCACCTCGCCGTACTGCGTCGCGGTCCACGCGGCGCAGTACAGCAGCAGCTTCGCCATGAAGTTGAACCACAGCAGCAGCGCGATGGGCGTGCCGAACGCACCATAGACGTTCCGGCCCGCGACGCCCCGCAGGTAGCCGCTGAGCGCGATCTTGAGCACCTCGAAGCCGACCGCCCCGATCAGCGCCGCCACCGCGACGGCGCGGCGGGGCGGGTCGACGCCGGGCAGCAGCGTCAGCACGTACAGCAGGATCAGGAAGTCCGCGACGACCGCCAGGACGTAGCCGACGACGGCGAGCAGCACCCGGCCCGGGCCGTGGTGGTCCAGGCCGATCCGGTCGGCGGTCCAGTTGACGGCGGCGGTGGCGAACCCGGAGGCGGCGAGCGAGACCAGTACCGCGCCGCCCAGGCCCAGCAGGACGCCGCCGTCGGAGAGTTTGGCCGTGACCGGGTTGCGTTCCTCGTCGTCCTTGAGCCACACCGCCCGCAGGCAGCCGCGCAGCGAGCCGACCCAGCTGATGCCGGTGAAGAGCAGGGCGGCGGAGGCCGCGATGCCGATGGTGCCGGCGTTGGCGACCAGGCTGTTGATGTCGAGCTTGTCGGCGATCCCCGGGATCTGCTCGGTGATCCGGTGCTCCAGCTTGTCGAGCCGCCGCTGCGACAGGGTCGCGGCGCCGACGGCGGCGACCACCGCGAGCAGCGGGAAGAGCGCGAGGAAGCTGGTGAAGGTCATCGCGGCCGCCAGCCGCGTCCAGTGCACCGTCTGGAGGTGCGCGAACGCCCGCCACGCGTGGGTGCGCATCGCCCGCGCGATCCGCGGGCCGATCCACGGCAGCCGGGTCAGCCAGTCCATGTCGGGCGGTTACCCTCCCCCGCCGCCCGCACGCCCGCACGGTCCGCCACTCCCCCGTCCGGGTGAGGCGCGGAGCCGAACACCAGCGTCCGCGTCCCCCAGAACCGCACCGCGGTCGCCAGTGCCATCCCGACCCCGGCCCCGGCGACGACGTCGGCCCGCGCGGAGGTGCAGCCGAGGACGTAGTGGGAGAAGCCGAGGCACGCCAGCTGCACCAGCGCCCCCGCGAGGTTCACCGCGAAGAAGGCGCCGAACCTGCGGGCCCGGCCGCCCCGGGCCCGGCCGCGGTAGGCGCCCAGCGCGTTGCCGGCGTACGCCACCGAGCAGCCGGCCAGGAACGACAGCGCCTTGGCGGTCAGCGGCCCCGCCCCGCCCGGCCCGCGCAGCCACACGAACAGCCCGAGGTCCACCGCGTACGCGGCGCCGCCGGCCAGGGCGAAGCCCAGCAGCTCCGGGCCGACGCCGCCTCGTACGCCGCCCCGTACGCCGGCCCGTGCACCGCCCCGTACGCCGGCCCCCGCCGGGTCCCGCCTCACGAATTGACCACCGCGAGCACGTACAGCGCGCTCCACGCCACCGCGATCACCAGCAGCGGGCGGTCGCGCAGCACCACGTCCTCGGGTTCACCGGCCGCGCCGGCGTCCGCGAAGACCGCGTAGCGCAGCACCGACAGGGTGAAGGGCACCATCGACAACTGCCGCCAGGGCAGCAGCCCGTGCTCGCCGCCGCTGCTCTCCAGCGCCCACAGGCAGTACGCGAGCACCGCCACGCCCGCCGCCAGCTGCCACACGAACCGCAGGTAGCCGATGGTGTACTCGCCCAGCAGCGCACGGGTGGCGGTCAGGTCGCCGTCGCGCTCCGAGACCAGGACCAGTTCGGAGTACCGCTTGGCGGCGACCATGAACAGCGCGCCGAAACCGGAGGTGATCAGGAACCAGCGCGACAGCGCGATGTCCAGCGCGAGCCCGCCGGCCATGGCGCGCATCAGGAAGCCGGTGGTGACGATCACCAGGTCGACCACGAGCATGTGCTTCAGCCGCAGGCAGTAGGCGAGTTGCATGGCCACGTAGGCGGCCAACAGCGCCGCGGTGTGGCCGTTGCAGGCCGGCACGGCGAGGGCGGGGGCGAGGACCGCCAGCAGCGCGCCGGCGGTGTAGGCGGCCGGGACCGGGACCTGGCCGCTGGCGACCGGGCGGCGGCACTTCACCGGGTGCGCCCGGTCCGCCTCCGCGTCGCGGGCGTCGTTGATCAGGTAGACCGCGGCCGAGCAGGCGACGAAGAGCGCCAGCGCGGCCGCCAGCCGTATCGCCTCGTCCAGGCCGAGCGGCCGGGCGGCGGCGAAGGGCGCGGCGAGCACCAGCCCGTTCTTCACCCACTGCCGGGGGCGGGCGGCCCGCAGCAGGCCGGTGGCGAGCGTCCAGCCGGTGCCGGGCGCGGCGAGCACCGGCGGCGCGGGCTGCTCGATGACGACGGCGGGTTCACTCATCGCACACCCCTGTGGGTCCAGTCCCGCCCCAGGCGGGCGGTGGTCGCGCCGAGCAGCGCGCCGAAGACGACGTCGGTCGGGTAGTGGACGCCCGCGACCAGCCGGGACACGCAGACCGCGGCGGCGAGCGGGCGCAGCGGCGCGGCCGGGACGAGCGTGCCGAAGGCGAGCGCGGCCGCGGCGGAGGAGGCGGCGTGCGAGCTGGGGAAGCTGTGCCGGCCGGCGGTGCGCACCAGCGGCGCGGCGCCGGGCGTCAGTTGGGGGCGGGGGCGGCGCACCACGCGCTTGACGGCCATGCTCGCCGCGTGCGCGGCGGCGACCAGGGCGGTGGCGCGCAGCCACGCGCCGCGGCGGGCCGGGTCGGCGGCGGCGCCGGTCAGCCCGGCGGCGAGCCAGACCGCGCCGTGCTCGCCGGCCAGGGACAGGCCGCGGGCCGCGGCGGCGGCGCCGGGCCGGCGGCCGCAGCCGCGCAGCACGGCCAACAGGTCGTGGTCCGGGCGGAACACGTGATCCGGGCGGAGCACCGGCCGCACCTCCTCGTTTCCTCCGTCGGGTTTCCCGCCCCCACGCCGTCCGTGCCGCACCCTCCTCGTCGCGTCCCCTCCGGCCAAAGCGCGGCCGAAGCGCGGCCGGACCGCAGGCACGCCCCGTACGGCCCCACACGGCGCGTGAGTCATACGATTCGGCCATCGGACTGTGAATCCCTACCGTGCGACCCCCGCCCTTATCCCTACCGATCGCCCGTTACGGTGAGAAAAGCCGCATTTCCCACCGAACCTCACCCAAGAGGGCACTCCTTCGGGTTGCCCGGCGGTACGTTCACCGGCATGCCCGTACCGCTCGCGCCGGCCACCACCTCCGTCACCGGCTGGGGACGCACCGCCCCGACCGCCGCCCGGCTGCTGCGCCCGGGTACGTACGAGGAGGCCGTCGAGGCGGTACGGGCCTGCGACGACCGCGGCGCCATCGCCCGGGGCCTGGGCCGGGCGTACGGCGACGCGGCCCAGAACGCCGGCGGCGCCGTCCTGGACATGACCGCGCTGGACCGCATCCACGAGATCGACGCCGTGGGCGGCGTGGTCACCTGCGACGCGGGCGTGTCGCTGCACCGGCTGATGGAGGTGCTGCTGCCGCTCGGCTGGTTCGTGCCGGTCACCCCCGGGACCCGGTACGTCACCGTCGGCGGCGCGATCGGCGCCGACATCCACGGCAAGAACCACCACGTCTCCGGCTCCTTCAGCCGCCACGTACGGGCCTTCGAGCTGCTGACCGGCGACGGCGAGACCCGGCTGGTGACCCCCGAGGCCGAGCCCGAGCTGTTCTGGGCGACCGCCGGCGGCATGGGCCTGACCGGGGTGGTGCTGGCCGCCACCCTCCAACTGCTGCCGGTCGAGACGTCGTTGATGACCGTGGACACCGAGCGGGCCACCGACCTGGACGACCTGATGGCCCGGCTGACCGCCACCGACCACCGCTACCGCTACTCGGTGGCCTGGATCGACCTGCTCGCCCGCGGCGCCCGGACCGGCCGGGCGGTCCTCACCCGCGGCGACCACGCACCGCTGGCGGCGCTGCCGGTCCGGGCCCGCCGCGACCCGCTCGCCTTCCGCCCGCGCCGGCTGCCGGCCGCCCCGCGCCCCGCCCCCGACGGGCTGCTCGGCCGCACCAGCGTCGGGCTCTTCAACGAACTGTGGTACCGCAAGGCGCCCCGCGAGCGCCGCGGCCAGTTGCAGAAGCTCGCCTCGTTCTTCCACCCGCTGGACGGCCTGCCCGACTGGAACCTCGTCTACGGCCGGTCCGGCTTCGTGCAGTACCAGTTCGTGGTCGGGCACGGCCAGGAGGAGACGCTGCGCTCGGTGGTGCGGCGGCTGAGCACCCGCGGCTGCCCGTCGTTCCTCGCAGTGCTCAAGCGGTTCGGGGCCGGCGACCCGGGCTGGCTCTCCTTCCCGATGGCCGGGTGGACGCTCGCGCTGGACCTCCCCGCCCGGCTGCCGGGCCTTGGCACCCTGCTGGACGAGCTGGACGAGGAGGTCGCGGCCGCCGGCGGCCGGGTCTACCTCGCCAAGGACTCCCGGCTGCGCCCGGAGACGCTCACCCGGATGTACCCGCGGCTGGACGACTTCCGTTCCCTGCGCGCCCGCTACGACCCGCGCGGCGCCATCACCTCGGACCTGGCGCGGCGGCTCGCGCTGTGACGTTGGGAGTGCGCTCATGAAGGACGCGTTCGGGGCTCCCCAGTCCCTGCTGGTGCTCGGCGGCGGCTCCGAGATCGGGCTGGCCACCGCGCGGCGGCTGATCGCCCGCAGGACCCGGCGGGTGCACCTGGCCGGGCGGCCCTCCCCCGTGCTGGACGCCGCCGCGGCCGAGTTGTCGGCGCTCGGCGCCGACGTGCATGTCACCGCCTTCGACGCGCTCGACCCGGGCAGCCACGAGGAGGTCCTCGGGAAGGTCTTCGCCGAGGGCGACATCGACATGGTGCTGGTCGCCTTCGGCGTGCTCGGCGACCAGGCGCGCGACGAGCAGGAGCCGCTGTCCGCGGTGCGGGTCGCCTCGACCAACTACACCGGGGCGGTCTCGGCGTCGCTGGTCTGCGGCGCCGCGCTCCAGCGGCAGGGGCACGGCTCGCTCGTGGTGCTCTCCTCCGTGGCCGGCGAGCGGGCCCGGCGGGAGAACTTCATCTACGGCAGCAGCAAGGCCGGGCTCGACGCGTTCACGCAAGGGCTCGGGGACGCGCTCCACCCCTGCGGGGTGCATGTGATGGCCGTACGGCCCGGGTTCGTCCGGGGACGGATGACCGCGCACCTGCCCGCGGCGCCGTTCGCGACCACCCCCGAGGCCGTGGCCGAGGCCATCGAGGCGGGCCTGCGCCGCCGCTCCGAGGTCATCTGGGTGCCGGGCCGCCTCCGCCCGGTCATGTCCGCCCTGCGCCACCTCCCCCGCCCCCTCTTCCGCCTCATCACCACCCCCCGCTGACCCGCCCCCACCGGCCGCTCCTCCACGACCGGCGGGAGCTGTTCCGCATGCGGTGAACCCGCAAGACGGGAACCCGCAGGAGCGGAATCTGCGATCTCGCTAATGTGGCGGATGCAGAACAGCCGAAAAGCCATCAACGACCGGCGTTGGTGGACGAGGAGGTAGGGGCGACGTGAGCAGCCGTGCACCCGCCGTGCTCGTGACGCGTGTGCGGATCACCGGTTTCCGTTCGATCGCCCGTTGCGACGTGCGGCTCGGAGCGCTGACGGTCGTCGCCGGGCCGAACGCGGCGGGCAAGTCGAACTTCCTCGACGCCCTGTGCTTCGTCCGGGATGCCCTGCGTGCACCGCTTGAGCAGGCACTCGAGCCCCGGGGGGGTCTGGAAGGCGTGCTCCACCGGTCTCCGACCGGCGATCAGGCCGACTTCTTCCGCATCCAGCTCGATCTCAGGGTTCCTTCGAAGAAGGCCGACGGCGGACCTGCCACGAACGATGTCTCCTACGTCGTGGAGATCGGAGCAGTCGCCGCGGAGGGCAACAGGCCGGGTGTCCGATGCGAGGAGCTGTTGTCCGCCGGACAAACCCTGCTCCTTTCGGAGCCGGCGCGGGCCCCCGAGGAGTGGCCCCACAGTCTGGCGCTGTCGCAGAACAAACAGCGTGACGAACCGGCCCGGCGGCTCCACGCCATGCGCTTCTACGAACTGCACACGCCCGTCCTGCGGGACATCGATCAGACACGCCGCCCGCGCGCTGCGTCCCCGCTGGGTGAGCAGGGGCAGCACCTCGCCCGTGTGCTCAGTTCCCTGGCACACGGCACGACCGCCGTCAAGGACGCCATCGACGGCTACATCTCCACCATGATCGAGAACGCCGCCGGGGTGGACGGCAGAGAAGTCGCCGAAGCCGATCTGGCCTACGTCGTCGGCCGCTTCCTGGAGGACGGACGCCAGAAGGAGGTCGACCGGCGATCGCTGTCCGATGGCACCTTGCGCTTGGCCGGCGTCCTGGCCGCGCTCTACCAGCCCCGCGCGCTGGACGGGTCGATCCCGTTCGTCGGGATCGAGGAACCCGAGATCTCCCTGCATCCGCCGATGCTGGGGGCCCTCTATGACGCGCTCGTGGGCGCGTCGCAAAACACCCAGGTCATGGTGACCACCCAGAGCGCCGACCTGCTGGACAACCCTGCCGCCGATCCGGACCATCTGCTGGTCGTCCGCGACGAGGGCCACGGAAGTGTCATAGGTCCGATCGACGAGGCCGGTCGCCGTCTCCTGGCCGACGGCGTGCTGACACTGCCCGAACTGCTGCGCAGCGGGGAGATGCGGCCGCAGGGGGGCAGCGGGCGGTGAACGGCTCCTACCCGGTGATCGCGCCCATAGTGGAGGGCCACGGCGAGGAACGGGCCCTCCAGGGGCTTCTGCACCGGCTCGTTCCCTACCTCCGCGAGGGCGCCTACGCC
Source organism: Actinacidiphila sp. bgisy145 (assembly GCF_057708125.1). Classification (NCBI taxonomy): domain Bacteria; kingdom Bacillati; phylum Actinomycetota; class Actinomycetes; order Kitasatosporales; family Streptomycetaceae; genus Actinacidiphila; species Actinacidiphila sp. bgisy145. The sequence continues at coordinate 8,212 of NZ_JBYIRL010000003.1, read as the reverse complement.
GACGTCCAGCAGCCGTACCGCCTTCCGCGGGACCGGATGCTGAAGCCGGCCACGCTCGCGCAGGCACTGACCGTCGTCGCGGCGCGCCGGCCGCAGCCCACCGCGGTGCTTGTCCTTCTGGACTCCGATGACGACTGCGCCGTGGAGTTGGCCGCGCGGGTGCGGGACCTGGCGCGCCAAAGCCACTCCCATATCCCGCTCACCGCGGTGGTGGCCGTTCGCGAGTTCGAGGCGTGGTTCCTCGCCGGAGCCGCCGGGTTGGCCGGGCACATGGGACTGCCCCACGACCTCGTCGCACCACCCGACCCGGAGGGCATCCGGGGAGCGAAGGAATGGCTGTCCGACCGGATGCCTCCAGGCGTCACCTACCGTCCGCCCGCACACCAGCCGTCCTTCGCCCAGCACTTCGACCTGGCGGCCGCTCGCGCCGGGGCCCCGTCCTTCGACAAGCTGTGCCGGGAGGTGGCGGGGCTGCTCGGGTGAGGGGGGCGGGGTCTGGTCAGGTCAGGGCCTCGCGGAGGCGGGACAGGGACCAGGTGAGGTCGTCCTCGGTGATGGTCAGCGGGGGAGCGAGGCGGATGGTGGAGCCGTGGGTGTCCTTGGCCAGGACGCCGCGCTCGAGGAGCCGCTCGGTGAGGGCGCGGCCGGTGCCGAGGGAGGGGTCCACGTCGAGCCCCGCCCACAGCCCGCGGCCGCGTACCGCGGTGAGCAGGCCCTCGGACCGCAGGGCCGCCAGCTCGCGGTGGAGCAGGTCGCCGAGTTCCGCGGCCCGCTGCTGGTACTCCCCGGTGCGGAGCATCGCCACGACCTCGATGCCGACCGCGCACGCCAGCGGGTTGCCGCCGAAGGTGGAGCCGTGCTCGCCCGGGTGGAAGACGCCGAGCACGTCGCGGGAGGCGGCCACCGCGGAGACCGGTACGACCCCGCCGCCCAGCGCCTTCCCGAGGACGTACATGTCCGGCACCACGTCCTCGTGCTCGCACGCGAAGGTGCGGCCGGTACGGCCCAGCCCGGACTGGATCTCGTCCGCGACGAAGAGCACCCCGCGCTCGGCGGTGAGCTGCCGCACCCCGGCGAGGTAGCCCGGCGGGGGCACCAGCACCCCCGCCTCGCCCTGGATCGGCTCGATCAGCACCGCCACGGTGTCGTCGTCGACCGCGGCCCGCATCGCGTCGAGGTCGCCGTACGGGACGACCGTGAACCCCGGGGTGTACGGGCCGAAGTCCGCGCGGGCCTCGGGGTCGGTGGAGAAGCTGACGATGGTGGTGGTGCGGCCGTGGAAGTTCCCCTCGGCGACGACGATCTTCGCCCGGCCGTCCGGCACGCCCTTGACCTGGTACCCCCACTTGCGGGCGGTCTTGACCGCGGTCTCCACCGCCTCCGCCCCGGTGTTCATCGGCAGCACCATGTCCTTGCCGCACAGCTCGGCCAGCCCGCGGCAGAACTCGGCGAAGCGGTCGTGGTGGAAGGCCCTGGAGGTGAGCGTCACCCGGTCCAGCTGCGCCTTGGCAGCGGCGATCAGCCGCGGGTTGCCGTGGCCGAAGTTGAGCGCCGAGTACCCGGCGAGCATGTCGACGTACCGGCGGCCCTCGACGTCAGTCACCCACGCGCCCTCCGCGGCGGAGATGACGACGGGCAGCGGGTGGTAGTTGTGGGCGCTGTACTCCTCGACGACCGCGATCTCGCGGTCGGTCGCCGCGTGGTCGGCGGTGCCGGGGTGCTCGCCTGCGGCCGGTTCGCTGCCCGGGGCCGGGCGGGCGGGGGCGTCGTTCGTCACGTGCGTACTCCGTTCGTCGTGCGTCAGGAGCCAGGGCCAGCCTGGGAGCGGGCGGGGGTGGTGCCCTGCTTCCATGGTCGCGCACGGCGGTCCCGGTGGAAACTCCCCCGACCGCGCCCCCGGGCCGGCCCGCGCCGCGCGCCCCGGCGGGCGGCGCTCAGGGGTGTGGGAGCAGGTCCGCGGCCTGAGAGAATGGGGGTATGGCCAACCTGCGACCTCGTGCCCTGTCCGGCATCCAGCCCACTGCCAGCTCCTTCCACCTCGGCAACTACCTGGGTGCGATCCGGCAGTACGTCTCGATGCAGGAGACCCACGACGCCTTCTACATGGTGGTGGACCTGCACGCGATCACCGTGCCGCAGGACCCGGCGACGCTGCGCGCCAACACCCGGCTGGCCGCCGCGCAGCTGCTGGCCGCGGGCCTGGACCCGGACCGCTGCACGCTCTTCGTGCAGAGCCATGTGCCCGAGCACGCGCAGCTCGGCTGGCTGATGAACTGCATCACCGGCTTCGGCGAGGCGTCCCGGATGACGCAGTTCAAGGACAAGTCCGCCCGGCAGGGCGCCGACAGCACCACCGTCGGCCTCTTCACGTACCCGATCCTCCAGGTCGCCGACATCCTGCTCTACCAGGCCGACGCGGTGCCGGTCGGCGAGGACCAGCGGCAGCACATCGAGCTGACCCGCGACCTGGCCGAGCGGTTCAACGGGCGGTACGGCGAGACCTTCAACCTGCCCGCGGCGCACATCGTGCGCGAGGTGGCGAAGATCTACGACCTCCAGGACCCGGCGGCGAAGATGAGCAAGTCCGCGGCCTCGGCCAAGGGTCTGGTCAACCTGCTCGACGAACCGAAGGCGTCGGCGAAGAAGTTCCGCAGCGCGGTCACCGACACCGACACGGTCATCCGGTACGACGAAACGGAGAAGCCGGGCATCAGCAACCTGCTCAGGATTCACTCCGCCCTCACTGGCACCGGAATCGCCGAACTGGAGGAGCAATACGCGGGCAAGGGCTACGGTGCGCTCAAGACCGACCTCGCGGAGATCTTCGTGGCGTGGGTCACACCGTTCCGTGAGCGCACGCAGGAGTACCTGGGGGACCCCGAGACGTTGGACTCCGTTCTGGCCAAGGGAGCCGAGAAGGCCCGGACCGTCGCCGCCGAGACGCTGGCGCTGGCGTACGACCGGATCGGCTTCCTCCCGGCGAAGCACTGACGCCGCGGCCGTCCCGCGGCTGTGACAGTAGTCGGATCGGGCTGTGACGTACGTCGCGGTCCGGTTCGTCCGCGTGCGCGCGACACTGAGCAGGACGACCGAGCAGGGCACAAGCAGCACACAGCAGGAGCACGCGGGCGGCCGGCCGCGGGGCCCTGCGGCGGAGCGGCGACCCGGGGAGAGGTGAACGCAGTGGGTACCACCACCATCGGCGTGTCCATCGCGGTCCCGGAGCCGTACGGACGGCTGTTGCAGGACCTGCGGGCCGGGTTCGGCGACCCCGCGGCCCACGCGATCCCCACGCATGTGACGCTCCTGCCGCCCACCGAGCTCGCCCGCGAGGAACTGCCCCGCTTCGGCCGGCACCTCGCCCGGGTCGCCGCGGACGGGCGGCCGTTCACCATGCGGCTCGACGGCACCGCGACCTTCCGGCCCGTCTCGCCCGTGGTGTACGTGCGCATCGCCGAGGGCGGTACGGACTGCGGCGCCCTCCAGGAGCAGGTCCGCTCCGGCCCCGTCGCCCGCGAGCTCCAGTTCCCCTACCACCCGCACGTCACCGTGGCCCACGGCATCTCCGACGACGCCATGGACCGCGCCCAGGCCGCCCTCGCGGACTTCACCGCCGACTGGACCGCCTCCGGCTTCGCCCTCTACGAACAGGGCCGCGACGACGTCTGGCGCCAACTGCGCGTCTACCCCTTCGGCACCGAGCCCCTCCCCCCGCTCCCCCACCAGCACACCTCCGCGGCCACCCAACCCTCCCGCATCCCCCGCCCCGTCGCCTGAGGCCCCCTGCCGTTGGGTGTTCTTTCCTCCGCGGAAGAAGCTCGCGCCCCAAAGGGGCGCGGGGGACGGCGCGACCAGCCCCCACCGGCGGGTGGTCCCGGCACCGACAGAACCGGCCAACCCGGGGGGTCAGGGGCGCCCCCGATAGCATCGGCAGATGCTGACCGGACTGCTGGCGGCGCTCGGCGCCGCGTTGTGTTTCGGCGCGGCCACCACCCTCCAGGCGAAGGCCGCGCGGTCAGCGCGGGGCGGCGGCGCGGCGGGCCTCCTCGTGGCGGCGCTCCGCCAGGCCCCGTACCTCGCGGGCCTGGCCCTGGACGGCGCCGGCTTCGTGCTGGAAGTGGTCGCGCTGCGCGCGCTGCCGGTCTACACGGTGGGCGCGGCGCTGGCCGCGAGCCTGGCGGTCACCGCGGTACTCGCCGCCCCACTGCTGGGCGCGCGGCTCGCCCGCGGGGAGTGGGCCGGGGTGGCCACCGTGTGCGGCGGGCTCGCCCTGCTGGCGCTGGCCTCGGGCGGGGAGGGCCCCGGCCACGGCGGGGGCGCGCTGCGCTGGGGCACGCTAGCGGCGGCGCTGGCCGTACTGGCGCTGGGCGCGGTGCCCGCAGCGCGGCTGCCGCGGCGGGCGCGGGCCGCGCTGCTCGGCCTGGGCGCGGGCCTGGGCTTCGGGGTCGTCGAGGTCGCGGTACGGCTGCTGGACCCGGTCACGCCGAAGGCGCTGGCGGCGAACCCGGCGTCGTACGCCCTGCTGGTCGGCGGCGGGGCCGCCTTCCTGCTGCTGACCTCGGCGCTGCACCAGGGCTCGGTCACCGCGGCCACCGCGGGGATGGTGCTGGGCGAGACGGTCGGCCCGGCGCTGGTCGGGGTGCTGGCGCTGCACGACCGCACCCGGGGCGGCTGGGCGCCCGCGGCCGCGGCCGGTTTCGTGCTGGCGGTGGCCGGCGCGCTGGCGCTGGCCCGCTACGGGGAGGGCGGCCCGCCGGCGGAGGCCGCCGGCAGCACCCGCCCGGAAGGGGTCACGCTCGGGTCCGGGGGCTGAGCCGGCAGGTGACGCCGATCCGGTTCCAGGCGTTCATCGTCACGCACAGGGCGATCAGCCGGGGCAGTTCGGTGCCGTCGAAGAGCGCGGCGGCGCCGTCGTAGGCGGCGTCGGCGACGCCGTGCGGGCCGAGCGCGGTGACGGCCTCGGCCAGTTCGAGGGCGGCGCGTTCGCGGGCGGTGAAGAACGGGGTCTCCCGCCACACCGTCAGCCCAGTGAGCTTCTGCTCGGTGATGCCGAGCGCGCGGGCGGCGGCGCTGTGCTCGTCCACGCAGTACGCGCAGCCGTTGAGCTGCGAGACGCGTACCCGGACCAGTTCGCGGACGACCAGGTCGAGCCCGGCGGTCGCGGCCTTGTCCAGGCTGATCATGGCCCGGTAGAAGTCGGGCGCGGCGGCGTTCAGGTCGATCCGGCGCGGCGGGGCGGGCACGGTGGCGTCACCGGCGGGGGCCGGGTGGTCGGCCGGGGTGCCGGTCGGGTTGTCGGTCGGGTTGTCGGTCGGGGCGGAGGTGGTCGGCTCGGAAGTGCTCATGCCTTCAACGTAGCCGCGAAGTGGCCCTGTCCCGTGGTCCACTTGACCTGTGAACGCAAGGGCCACTTCGGGCGAGCCGGGCCGGGCCGGCGGCTACGACCTGCTGATCGACCTCGCCGCCCAGCGGCAGCGGGGCGCGGGCGCCCGGGCGGGCCTGGAGGCGGCGCTGCGGGAGGCGGTGCGGGACGGGCGGCTCGGCGCGGGCACCCGGCTGCCGTCGAGCCGGGCCCTCGCCCGGGACCTGGGCCTGGCCCGGAACACGGTCGCGGAGGCGTACGGCCAGCTCGTGGCGGAGGGCTGGCTGACCGCGCGGCAGGGCTCGGGCACGGCGGTCGCGGCGCGCCAGACCGCGGCGGAGCAGGCGCAGCGGACAGGACAGACTGAGCGGACGGCGGCGCGTACGGCGACAGGGCCGGCCGGCCCGCCCGCCGCGGTGCCGGACGCGGTGCGGCTGCCGTACTCGCTGTGGCCCGGCTCCCCCGACGTCTCCGCCTTCCCCCGGGCCGCGTGGGGCGCCGCCGCCCGCCGGGCACTCACCGCGGCGCCGAGCGAGGCGTTCGGCTACTCCGACCCGCGCGGGCGGCCCGAGCTGCGGGCGGCGCTGGCGGCGTATCTCGCCCGGGTGCGCGGGGTGCGGGCCGATCCGGAACTGCTGGTGGTCTGCACCGGCTTCGTCCAGGCGGTCGGCCTGCTCGCCCGGGTGCTGCGGGACCGCGGCGGGCGCCGGATCGCCGTGGAGGAACTGGGCTTCCCCGACACCCGTACGCTGCTGCGGGCCAACGGCCTGGCGACGGTGCCGCTGCCGCTGGACGGCGACGGCGCCCGGGTGGAGGGCCTCGACGGCACGGCGGACGCGGTGCTGCTCACCCCGGCGCACCAGTTCCCGACCGGCGTACCGCTCTCCCCCGCGCGCCGCACCGCGGTGGTGGACTGGGCCCGCGCCACCGGCGGAGTGGTCCTGGAGGACGACTACGACGGCGAGTTCCGGTACGACCGCCAACCCGTCGGCGCCGTACAGGGGTTGGCGCCCGAGCACGTCGTGTACGCGGGGACCGCGAGCAAGAGCCTGGCGCCGGGGCTGCGGCTGGCGTGGATCGCGGTGCCGCCGGACCTGCTGGACGCGGTGGTGCGGGAGAAGCGGCTCGCCGACCACCACTCGCCGGTGCTCGACCAGTTGACGCTGGCGGAGTTCATCGGCTCCGGCGCCCACGACCGCCACGTGCGGCGGATGCGGCTGCGCTACCGGGACCGCCGGGACCGGCTGGTGGCCGCGCTCGCCGAGCGGGTGCCTTCGGTACGGGTCTCGGGTATCGCCGCCGGGCTGCACGCCGTCGTCGAACTGCCGCCGGGCGCCGCCCCGTCGGCCGTGCTGACCGAGCGGGCCCGGCAACGGGGGCTGGCACTGGGCGGGTTGGACCTGCTGGGCGCCCGCGCCGACCGCCCGGCCCTGGTGATCGGGTACGCCACTCCGCCCGACCACGCCTTCGCCGGGGCGCTGGAGCGGCTGTGCGCGGTGCTGGCGGAGTCCTGCGGCTGACACCCCGGGACCGGCGCCCGTAGGCGCGGACGGCCCCGCCGCTCACCGGGGTGAGGGCGGGGCCGTCCGGACCGGCTGGGCTCAGATCAGGCCGAGGGCGCGGACCGCGTCGCGCTCCTCCGTCAGCTCCTGCACCGACGCGTCGATGCGCGGGCGGGAGAAGTCGTTGATGTCCAGGCCCTGGACGATCTCGTACGTGCCGTTCTTCGTGGTGACCGGGAAGGAGGAGATCAGCCCGGCCGGGACGCCGTAGGAGCCGTCGGAGACGATGCCCATGGAGGTCCAGTCGCCCTCGGCGGTGCCGTTGACCCAGGTGTGGACGTGGTCCAGGGCGGCGGAGGCGGCCGAGGCGGCGGAGGAGGCGCCGCGGGCCTCGATGATGGCCGCGCCGCGCTTGGCGACGGTCGGGATGAAGGTGTCGGCGAGCCACTGCTCGTCACCGATCACCTCGGCGGCGTTCTTGCCGGCGATCTCCGCGTGGAAGACGTCCGGGTACTGGGTGGCGGAGTGGTTGCCCCAGATGGTGACGCGCTTGATGTCGGCGACGGCGGCACCGGTCTTCTTCGCCAGCTGGCCGACCGCGCGGTTGTGGTCCAGCCGGGTCATCGCGGTGAAGCGGTCGGCGGGGACGTCGGGGGCCGCGGACTTCGCGATCAGCGCGTTGGTGTTGGCCGGGTTGCCCACGACCAGGACCTTGATGTCGTCGGCGGCGTGGTCGTTGATCGCCTTGCCCTGCGGCTTGAAGATGCCGCCGTTGGCCTCCAGCAGGTCGCCGCGCTCCATGCCCTTGGTGCGGGGGCGGGCGCCGACCAGCAGCGCCACGTTGGCGCCGTCGAAGGCCACGTTCGGGTCGTCGGTGATGTCGATGCCGCGCAGCAGCGGGAAGGCCGCGTCGTCCAGCTCCATGGCGGTGCCCTCGGCCGCCTTGAGGCCCTGCGGGATCTCCAGCAGCCGGAGCCTCACCGGCACGTCCGCGCCGAGCAGGTGGCCCGAGGCGATACGGAAGAGGAGCGCGTAGCCGATCTGGCCGGCCGCTCCGGTGACGGTGACGTTGACGGGAGTGCGAGTCATTGCCTTCTCCTGGCCTTCTGCTTCGGGTGGTGCTGCGGGTGGTACTGGCGGGTACTCGGTCGCCCCGGCAGCGGCCCGAGCGGCCCCGAACGTGGATCTCTCGGCGTCAAGAGAGCCAGTCGCCAGGCTATCGCGCGCCGCCCGCGCCCATCACGCGGCCTCCTGTGGCACCAGTCACCCGATCCGGTGACAGGCGCGGCCGGGGGCCGCGCGGCGGCGGGGGGGGGGGGGGGGGGGGGGGGGGAGGCGGGGGGAGGGG